>JABMQX010000036.1 GCA_013203085.1 bacterium
ACTTACTCGTCCGACAAAGGCCCTTCGGTCTCAGAATAGAACACTCCCCAGCACTCGCTTTCCTCTCTGCCTGAATATTTCCCGTAGAAGGCCTTGCACTTCGTCGCAGAATACACAGCCCTCCGAATAGAACCAATGAATTGCGAGCGGCTTTGCTGCTTTTTTCGGCGCCTCGGATTCCGCAATTTTCACAGGAGTTAACCGAGCCGAAGGTTCGACGTTTTCACCAACAGCGTGCTCTTTATCGGAAGCTCTGAAAAGAACCAGGCCGACCGACGGGTGCTCGACGTACGCTTTGGCCACTTGGCGGATGTCGGTTCCTTCCGGAAACTGAAGTACATATTGCTGTTTGCCACCGGACATCGTCAGTTCCTGAATGCTGGCAACGCTTCGCTCCCGGTCGATGGCCTCGAGAGAAGTGTCACCAGCGAAATCGTCGTCGAGCAGTTGAAGAATGATCTGATTGGGCTTCGCGGCTGCGAAATCGGGATCGTCGCTCTGTTTCAGCTTAACGATAAAGAGCCTCAGAGGCTTTTGCCGGTCGTTCGAGAGAATGTAAAAGATGGCATTACCGAGACGCTTTCCTTTCGGGAAGGTTAGCTCGAAGTTGAAAGTAATGGATTCGCCGGGCTGAAGTCGGTTAGCTGTGTGGAAGACTTTATAGCATGCGCAGTTCCTGCGTACGCTCCGCAAAACCAACTCCCGCTCTCCGATGTTGTGGAGGATGAACTTCCCGAGGACGCAATCGTCACATCCCACGCTGCCGATCTCGTAGCCGGGTGGTTGGAATGGTTCCGTAGCCTTATGTGAACCATCGGCAGGAGCGGCTGGAATGGGGAATAGCGTGAAAAGAAGCGGCGGTACAAGTCCCTTTATCAGAAACAAACCGAACATGCCCGGCTCTCTTGCTTCTTGCGTCTTTGCCCGGATAAGTATCTATGACTCAGGGACATTCTACAACCGACGACGGATGGAGTGCAACAACTACGGCAATCGGTGCGACGGCCAACAGTCAAAATTCATCCCAACAGTGCACAAACAGGCAGCAGATTTGGCCAACCAGAGGTCTCTACCGTCCACAGACTCGCGGCTTTGCACATCAGGTTGACTTTCCCAGCCGCGCCCTCCAGCCTCGACAGAACATGAGTACGCCCGCCACTGTAAGTACGCCGGCCGCAGTTCCATAGACCGCAGCGAACAGCTTAAACCTATGTTGCCAGGACGAAATGAAGGGGTGGAACGACCAGGTGGCCGCGCGGATGAATAGGAGAATGAATCCGCATGAAAGCGCCGCGGCCCAGAGGAGACAACATCCTCCGGTCCTCGGACGCGCCCGCCGAACATAAACGGTAAGCTCCCCGGCAAGAATGTACAGAGCCACACCCACAGCAAGGGTAAGCCACTCCGCCGAATGCATAGTAAGGGTCAAGGGGAGGAAGTAAATGAGACAAATGGAGGGCAGGAAGAGAAGATGGAATGCAGTCGGTATCCAGTTATCTGTCTTCGCCAGTGAAAGCAACGTATAGCCTATGACTCCCGCCACAAGCCCGACGGAAAGCGGGAACCGATGCCGGCGTAGGACCCTGGTGCCGGTCTGCTTTGTCGGCGTCCACCAGCGCAACTTCTTTGCTAGCTTAGCATTACCTTGAGCGGCGCTGAAGGACAGTCCTGCTACTATCGGTAAATACAGCCCCAGGAGCAGAACAATGGCCGGCCGGGATGGGTATATAGGATCGCGGACGTGTCGCGCCCAGACCGTACAGCTAAGGTCGCAAAGGGCCAAGAGGATCAGGCTGGCGAGTCCGGCCTGGGCAACGTGCAGGAGCTTGCGAGGACGCCCTCTCGCCAGCGCACGGTATCCGCAACCGATCACGCCATAGAGCACGACCCCGTGCCATAATGCGCACCACTCCCAGACATCAAGTCTCGCAACCGCCCACATTGATGGAAGGAAGAACAGATACGATAGAAAAACGGTGTGGCTTAGCAACACCTCGAGGGCAGCGACGACAGAGAATGCCAGGGACAGTCTAGCCAAAAATCTAGCCCGAGAAGGGCGCACTTTCATGTACCTTGTCTCCTCACAAACCGCCTTGGCGTGCCGAAACCGCCTTCCCGTCAATCCTCCTGAATCCAACAATTTGCCAAGCTCAGCACTGGCTCTGCGCCGATCATTGCGCAGGGAGGTAAGAATCTTTTCTCAGGGCGCTGAGTGCCCCCCTTCTGACGTGGAGACTGCCATCCTCCTGAGCCAGTCGGCGAAGGACCCGCTTGATTCGGAACAGCTCCCACCGTGGCCACTCGGCATAGCGCAGGGCTGAGCCCAGCTCATGGATTGCGTCTATCCTAAATATGTCCTCACCGCTTTCCTCTGCCACCCTTATCGCTGCCTCCGTGTAGAGGAAGCCAAGAAACTTGGGAATGTCCTGCATAGAGATTGGCTGCCCGCGCACGATTGCATAGCTCATCTCCTGAACTGTCAGCTGGTTGGCCAGTCCTGCAAGCTTTCTACGATAATCGGACACTCTCGACAGTCTTCCTGACAAGGTAGGACAATCCCCCACAATGCCCTCCAGCTGTCTGGCGGCCCTCTCTTGGATGTCTAACCCCTTCTGCAACTCGTATTTCGATTTCCTGTCAAGACACAGATGGAAACCGATAATCAGCGCTCTGCTGTACCACTGGAGCGCCCCGTCATACGCCTTCCTGAGGCGCTCTTGATGCGCCATGTTCATCAACCGGTCCGCGATGTCAGCCAAGACCACAACGTGCCATTCAGAATCAACGACCGATGCCCGGATGTCTAAGCACGTCCCCGGGTAGTCTATTCGTCCTGCGAAAGGCGCGAAGTCACAAAATTTCTTCGCCGTCGCACGCACTACCATCTCTCTCTCGTCATCTGCGAGCTGCCAACCCGCTGTTCGGGCAACGCGTCTTAGAACGGGAACGTAGTCCTCCGCGGCGTTGGCCTCGATCGAGGGAGGATCCTGCACAACTGACTCCAGGCTCAACGGGGCGTCCACGGCCTCAAACCGAACGTTCTGCGCGAATTCCAGCTGCAGCGGACGAAGGACGATCCGATAATGCCCCCAGTAGACTGCCATCCCTAGCCAGCCGGCCGCAATCAACACGGTGCTGGCGGATCTCCCACTGAGTCTTAGCGCGTTGTGTCCCATGTCTTCCCTATCTGCTTCGGCGCCCCGACTTGTCTTCCAAGCCCGTGTCCCCAGGATTCCGTGCAGATCGCACTGAAAGCGCCCCCTGGAGACTGGAAACAACTCCCGTTCTCAACGGGTCATGGTACGGGCGAGGGGGTCCCGATAGCGGTTCTTGGCAACAAAAAACACTGAGGGGAACCGCCCGCCACCAGTAAAGGCAACCATCACACCGTCACAGGGGCCGCCCACGGGCCGCCACTGTTCACTTGTCGACCTTCAGCGTCTGGCGGATCTGTTTACATTGCGCCGTAGTGAAGGTCGGTATCGTACCGCGGTAATCGGGATAGTCGCTGTGCCACACCTTATAGCTAAGGGCCCTGCCCAATTCATGCATAAATATAATCGTCTCCGCGATCTCGCCCCCAAACTCCATGTCCATCGTTATATCCCACGGACCGCTCCATCCTAAGGAAGGACGAACCCCTGCCGTTATCTTGCGCGCGACCGCGACGTTGAAATTGCACAGGCCTCGAGTGGCTCCTTGAAGGCCCCGCAACCTCTTGCCCATCTTGCTATTAGGCTCGGGAAATGTGGGATCCGACACAGTAATTGCACGTATTGTGGTCTTGCACCCGTGCATCCTGAGACACCGTTGAAGCTCTTTCTCAACGTGCGCCCACTGGATGTTCTTTTTCCCTTTTGCATGGAAGTAAGGACGGTCACGAAAGACGAACCTGAGATTTATGTGTCTGTTGCACTTCCCGCAGCAATCCCAGGCCTTGAGACCCCAAAAGTCAACGTGGCCCACCGGGTCGTTTCCGCAGTATACGTACAGGTTCAACCCATCCACCGTCCCCGCCGGGTCTCTCTGGGTCCATCTTCCCGCTTCGGGATAATAGTATCTGGCGCCGAAGTAGTAAAGGCCGGACTTCTCGTCCCACTCCTTGGTGGAGAAGCGATACGGGTTGTCGACGCCACTGACTTCGGCCTCGGTCATGGTGTTTCCCCAGGCATCGTACTCGTAATATGCGGCCAATTTTTCATCCCCATCGGTCAGAGCGCTCACGTCCCCCTTGTGATTGTAATGGTAGTAGTAATAGTCTGATCCTTTCTTCTGATAGATTACAGCGCCCATTCGACGCGCGACATCGGCGAGAGTCAGCGTATGCCTTAGCGTTTCGCAGCGCTTATGACCTGGCGAAGCAGACTCGCTGCGATTCCAATCGGGTTGACATGACCGTCCCGAGAAATCCGCGCTACCTCCTGTAGCGAGCGCCCCAAGATGGCTGCCGGGCTGAGTGAGTCCGGGTGATTC
>JABMQX010000370.1 GCA_013203085.1 bacterium
GGCGAGATAGTGAAACTGACCCGCCCGTCGGGGTCCGTGTAACCATTGACCTCGACATCCGGAGAAGCGGAAGTTCCCTTGTATTTTCTCACCGTCACAAGCGCATCCGCAACCGGGCTGCCTTCAGCATCCTTCACACTCACTTCCACAGCTTGGGGTCCCGCTTCCACCCACTCAGGATGCTCCACAGACCCAAAAACCTGAGGCGGGCGTGTCCTGATGGACATCTCCGGGTCGCCCAGAAGAAGGTAGATATTGGAATTGTACTCCGCCGAGTACGCCCCTTCCCCAGCAAGAGACTCCATCGTTTCGACCTGCGCCCAGTTCACCACTGCTCCCAGAAAGTAAATTCCCTCATCGAAAACTGCGTGAAAGAGGTTTTTATCCAGATAATCGTTCGCCACCCTCCCGGAGTCGGCTGATGCGCCGTAAAACGCAACGGCTCCACCCTCCGGCAACTTCACGAACGCCTCTCCGAGGCAATCCTCATTACTTATGTGGTTGTTGAGAGAGGCTATACTGAAAATGACTGGGGTCTTCTCGCCGTTGGCGAGCATCGCGACATCCGGGCTGATGCACCAGCTTTGTCCGCCTACGCCCCACGTCCACCAGCAGTCAACTCCGCCCTGCCCGCGATAGTTCACCGTGCCCCTGCCATCCTCCAACGCGTTCCTTAGATACGAGTTCGTGCTTCCCTCTCCTCCGTACGCCACATCAAAACTCGGCGTCGCAAACGAATAGGGGTACAACCTCACGGTTTCTTTGCACGCAGCGTATTCGCCCGGAAAATCCTGCTTGTGGGCTACCAGAAGCGCCTTGCCGAGCCACGCTTTGTCCCCATCCACGGACATTTTTTCATAATCCAGTATCTTCTCTACTATATTGTCCACGTCTTCCGCATTGTCCGCGGGAATTCGACCCAGAAACAAGTCGGGGACAGAATCATCGCCCGCCACTCTCGCGTACTGAATGTCCGAGGAACAGTCCTCCCTCAGATTGTTCCACTCATAAGCCTCGCAGGTCGGTGAAGCTACGTCCTCCACGTCCCCGACCAGCAAAACGAATACGTCGCTGCATGGATGTTCTTCGTAGAAGCCTTTTATCGTCGTTTTGATGTCATCCGGGGTGTTCTGAATTTGCGACGGAATCGTCTGAACTGTAACGCTCAGTCCTTTCGCTCTTTTCCAGAATGCCAGGGGCATGACATTCGGATAGAACTTGTCGGAGGTGATGATGAGATAGTTTCCGTGCCGACCCGTTCGCGTAGGCGGCAGGAGCGGCTTGATCTGCTCGTAGTTCGCCAGGAGCCCACTGTATATCTTTTCATACGTGGTCGTATTGGCAGACTGCTCCGGATAGCCCACCCCGGAATGGTCAACCCTCACTCTGAAATTCCGATAAACTCGCAGAACCCGATCCCCCGGAATGTACACGAAAGGATACATCTCAACTCTCGCCACCCGGAGGTGATGAAACACCGCGATGCTGAAATTCAGCACCGGCGGGTCATCGTAGTGGAGGGGATAGGAGATGCCCGACGAGTAAAACTTCTCGTCGAAATCGAAGGCAATCTGCGGGTATTCCTCCGAAGAGAACGCCTGAAAAGGATACACCGTAACTTGCTCCAGAACGCTCAGCGACCCATCATCCATTTCGTATCCATCGGGAAGGATCGTAGCCCCCTTGGCATCCGACAACACTGCAATCGTTCGCCGGACAACCGGAAGCTCCGCCCTCCCTGCGTTCAACGTCGTCCCATAATTGCACATTGCATCCCGGGGCAAGAAGATTCGGCTAAACTGCACCGTTCCTTCCCCTGTCTCCCTCTCGACCTCTTCCATGAAAAACCCGTGGATAATCACCTCAAACGTCGTGCTGTCGGCGTCGGATTCCACGACGTTCACCTCCGCAGGCGTCCCTTCCGCGCTATCATCCCACGTCAGCCATTGAACGTTCTCCTGGCTCTCGACTTGGGTCGCAGCGGTAAGCGTTATGAATATACATACAGACGAAAAAATTGTCTTCACGACACCTCTCGCTTTGCCGACCGTAATCCGGTCAGAGTCTCACTGTCGGACCAATCCTTCATCTCGTCGCCTTTCTTCCCTCTCTCGGCGCTCGTCAATCAGTCTCCTCTATCCGCAGTGCAATCGGCCTTTTTCTGCCGGGAATTAGCGCGCTTTTGCTGATGAAAAGCGCGGGCGGCGATTGCTTCCGCTTATGCTCGCTTCCATATATCCTGCGAACCACGTCGTGAACGGTCTCCCGCTCATACCCCATTGTCACGACTTCATCCGGCGTTTTTCCTTCGTCCAGCAGCGCCGCGAGGATTGGGTCGAGGACAGAGTAAGGCGGGAGAGTATCGGCATCCTTCTGGCCGGGTTTCAGCTCCGCAGAGGGTTCCTTTTCAAGAACGCTGCGGGGAATCACCTCTTTCTCGCGGTTGAATAGCTCCGCGATCTGATAAACCATCATCTTCGGAACGTCCACGATTACTGCCAGTCCCCCCGCTGCGTCACCGTAAAGCGTGCAGTATCCGGTCATCGCTTCCGAGCGGTTTCCCGTCGCCAGAACCAGATGTCCGAACTTATTTGAGAACGCCATCAGGATATTACCCCTGATCCTCGCTTGAATGTTCTCCTCTGTGATGTCCTCCGGCAGCCCCTTGAACTCCTCCCGCAGTGTCTGGATATAAGCATGGTGAATCGGCTCGATGGAAACCGTGCGATGCTCGAGGCCCAGGTTCGCGGCGAGCAACCTTGCATCTCGAAGGCTGCCCGGCGACGAGTACATCGAAGGCATCACGAGTGCCAGGACATTTTCCTTCCCCAGAGCTTCGGTTGCAATGCACGCAGTTACCGCCGAGTCAATTCCGCCACTTAAGCCGAGGACAGCTTTCTCGAAACCGCATTTCCGGACAAAATCCCGCACCCCCAAAACCAGCGCCTTGCAGGTATCGTCCACCTTGTCATGCTCGACAACTTCAGCATCCTCAGCCGCC
>JABMQX010000371.1 GCA_013203085.1 bacterium
GATCACTTCAACTGGCAAAACCATTATCCAGCCGGAGATTTCGAATCGAACGGCATTCGCGTGACGCGATTTCCCGTCAATGAGAGCCGGGACATTCAGCGCTTTTTAGAGATCCAGGAGAAAATCATCAAATACCAGGACCTGTCTTTCGAGGAGGAAAAGGAGTGGATTAGCCAGAGCGTCGTCAGTGAATCTCTCTTCAAGCACATCGAGCAGCACAGGGGGGACTTCGACCTGTTCATATTCGCTCCCTATCTTTTCGGGACGACGTACTGGGGCGCCCAGATCGTCGCCGAAAAAGCGGTTCTTATTCCCTGCCTCCATGATGAGCCTTACGCCCATTTAAGAATCTTCAAAGAGTTGTTCGACAACGTCAAAGGCGTCATGTTCAATACCGAAGCGGAGAAACGCCTCGGCGAGGAGCTGTACGACCTCCCCGACAGAAAAAGTTGCGTTGTGGGCATGGGGATCGAACCGTCCGGGCGGCGAGATCCCACCCGTTTCAGGAAGAAGTTTCGGATAGAGAGCCCTTTCATCCTCTACGCCGGTCGCAGAGAAGGGGCTAAGAATAGCGATTTGCTCATCGAATACTTCCGCGTCTTCAAGCGGCACAACCGCCTCGACGCCAGGCTTGCAATGATGGGCAGCGGTTCACTACCGCTGTTGCCGGTTGACAAACGATACGTCATTGACCTCGGTTACTTGTCAGAGGTGGACAAGGGCGACGCCTTCGCCGCTGCGGCTGTCTTCTGCCAACCCTCTCTCAACGAAAGCCTTTCCATCGTGCTCATGGAAGCGTGGCTCGCCGAGACCCCCGCTCTGGTCAACGCCAAATGCCTCGTGACCGCCGAGCATTGCCTCAAAAGCAACGGCGGCCTCTCTTTCGACAACTACTATGAGTTCGAGGAGATTCTCACATTGCTCCTCCGCAACCCCTCCCTTGCCGACACCCTGGGCAAAAACGGAGCCGAGTACGTCCGAAAAGAGTACAATTGGGACGCTGTGATCAGGAGATTCGAGGAGGGGCTAATCAAGTTCGGGATTGTGTGAGCGAGTCGTCCCGCGCCCCAGCCTATGCGGCTGGAGAATGTGGAAAGAGACAGATAGGAAATGATTCAAAAGTGAAATTGCCCAATTTCATCCGCAAGGAAATACAAACCGATAAGCAGGTCGTGCACATCGAGGCAATCCCGAGTTCTGACGCCTGTTATGCCGAGCTGAGCTCCACCGTTGCCCCCAGAATCATCGCCGCTTTGAAAAAAATGGGCATCGAGAAGTTGTACTCTCACCAGGTCGAAGCGATGGACAACGCCTTTTCCGGAAAGAACATCGCTATCTCTACCGGCACCGCGAGCGGAAAGACCCTTTGCTACATCGTTCCCCTCCTCGACGATCTTCTCCGAAAGCCTTCCTCGACGGGTCTTCTGATTTATCCGACGAAGGCTCTCAGCAGGGACCAGTTGCGGCTCCTTCAGCGATTCCGCGAGATAGACGCTTCCATAGATTTCAGGGCGGGCGCCTATGACGGCGATACCCCGGAGGACCTGAGGCGAAAGCTCCGCAACGAGGGGAACCTTATCCTCACCAACCCCGATATGCTTCACCAGGGCATTCTCCCGAACCATTCCCGCTGGAACCGCTTCTTCTCCAACCTTGCATACGTCGTCATAGATGAGATTCACACCTACCGAGGCATCTTCGGTTCCAACGTCGCCAACGTCATGCGTCGCTTGAAGAGGATCGCCGGACATTACGGATCGAAGCCGCGTTTTGTCTGTTGCAGCGCGACGATCAGCAACCCCGCAGAGCTCTCCGAGAAAATCATCGGGGAGCCGGTGGTCACCATCGATCGAGACGGCTCTCCCCGCGGTCCGAAGAAGTTCGCTCTGCTCAATCCCCGCCTGATTAGCCGCGAAACGGGGGATAGGATCGGCCCGAACAGCGAAGCGAAACGCCTCATGTCGGAGCTGGTCAAGAACCGGGTTCAAACCATCGCCTTTACGAGGACTCGCCTCAGCGCAGAGATTATTTACAGGTATTGCCAGGAAGAGCTGGCAAAGCTCGATTCCTCCCTCGCCAATTCCATAAAGGCGTATCGAGGGGGATACCTCCCGCAAGAGCGGAGAGAGATCGAGAGAGGACTTGCCACGGGGGAGCTCCTCGGCGTCGCCAGTACTACTGCCCTGGAGTTGGGGATAGACATTGGCGGGTTGGACGCTTGCCTCATCGTGGGCTATCCGGGAACCATCGCCAGCCTCTGGCAGCAAGCCGGGCGAGCCGGTAGGGGAAGCAACGAAGCTCTCGCGGTCCTCATTGCCCGGAATTCACCGGTTGACCAGTTCTTGATGAAGAATACGGAGTACCTCTTCGCCCAATCCCCGGAGAACGCGGTCATTGACCCCGACAATCCGCTCCTCGCCATTGCTCACCTCCGGTGCGCGCTCTACGAGCTTCCGATCCGGGCGGAGGAGTTGGAACTCTTCGGCGAGTACACCGGCGCGATGCTGAACCTCCTCATCAATGAGAATCTGGTCAAAGGCATCAAAGGGCAGTGGTACTGGGCGAATCCCGGATTCCCCGCCGCAGAAATCAACCTTCGTAGTATGAACAACATCGTTTACACGATCATTGACACTTCTTCGGGAAGCAGGGCCATCGGAACAATTGACGAGAGCAGCGCGTTCTTGCAGGTTCATCCCCACGCCATTTATTTGCACGACGGCGAAACCTATTTCGTCAACGAGCTCGATACGAAGAAGAAGATAGCTTTCGTCGAGAAAAAGGCGGTTGATTATTACACGATGGCGGTCTCCGAGTCCAACATAAGGATTGACTTGACAGAAGAGGAGAAAACCTGGCACAGAAATCAGGTCTGTCTCGGCGACACGACCGTCACGTCCACTGTTACGATGTTCCGAAAGATCAAATTCCACACCATAGAGAGCCTGGGTTTCGAGAGCCTCGATCTCCCCGATCAGACACTCGAGACCACTGCCTTCTGGCTCATTCCCAACAAGCAGGCGCTCGCAACAGTGAAGAAGTTCAAACGAATCCCCGCCGAAGGATTCATCGGCATTGCCAACGTCATTTCCGAGGTCATGTCCCTCTACGTCATGTGCGACACAATGGACATCGGGACGGTCGTCGAATCCTCGAACACCGGCGTGCCGACCCTCTTCGTCTATGACCGCTATCCGGGCGGAATGGGTTTTGCCGCGAGGGGATTCGACCTCATAGACCCCATCGTGGAGGCAACCCTGAAGGTCATTGAGAAATGCGAGTGTTACAACGGCTGCCCCTCCTGCGTCGGTTCCCCTCTTCCGCCTTTCGCATTCAGCAGCATAGACGCCGACACTCGCGGCGTCATTCCCGACAAAGAAGCTGCCCTCATTCTCCTACATGCCCTTCTGGAAAAACCCGCTTACACTCCCCGCCACGCCCCGCCTGAGCGGCCCGTGCCTGGAGAAAAGCCTGCCCCGAAGCTCGATGTCAAACCCCTCCCTCCGAATTTGGAGCGAAAAATCCGCAAGCGGCTGAAGGGCTTTCGCAGGTAGCAGAGGTCTCACGCCAGCGGAAGCGTCCCTCAAAAAGGCGGGCAGTTTTTGATGATTCGCGCTGACTATCGGCAATTGCTCCGAGACCTTTTATCCAAAACCTCAATAGCTTCCCCCCGTCCCGGGGAGTTGAATCACCTTCGCGGAAGGTTTCAATACGGTTTGAGCGAGAGCACCCAATCGCGCGCATCGGGCTTCCGCCAGCGAGACGGAGCGACACTTTTCGCCGGGCGGGTCTTACCGGTTCGCGGATCGAGCCATTCGGCTTTGAGCTCCGGAGGCAGTTTCTCCACAGGCAACAGCGCCTCGTTCGCTCGCTCCAGGTACACTACCCATTCTCTCCCGTCCTTCGTCGCTAATGCAGGGAGCGATTTTCCGTCTTCGTCCGTCGCCGTTGCCGGCTCGAGTTCCTGGAATCGCGTCTGGTTTCGGAAAAACGATGTAGCTATCAGGCAGAACCTCGC
>JABMQX010000372.1 GCA_013203085.1 bacterium
GTCTCGAAATCAGCCAGATTCAACCGCGTGCATCTGCGTTTATCTGCGGTTCCATTCTTAGCCGCCTGAGATTGAGGCGTTACCGGGCGGCGCATTTTGGCGTTGAAACCGCCGCTCGGATGTTCTATTGTTCGTGTGGGCGGGGAAACGCCCGGGAAACGGCTTGCCCGCAAAGGGGTTGAAGCGCAATCCACGTGTTTATTCATGAAAGCTTTCTGGGACAGAGTTGCCAATAGGCTCGACAAGATTGATCCGGTTAGGGTCCGGGGGTATTTCCACGACTTGTGCAGGGAAAGCTCCTTGCTTTGGTCAGTTTTTCAATCGGTCTCAGAGGCGATCTTCGTCATAGACCGGGAGGGGCGAATTGTGTTCCTGAACGAGGCGGCAAGAGAGACTCTTGGCATTTCCCGGAGAAACCCACTGTCCAAGCCGCTTCTGGCGTACATTGCGGACCATCGGCTTTTCGAGCTCCTCGAGAAGGGGTTGCGAGAGCAGAACCGGGTCATTGATCAAGAGATCGAAACCCGCCACCCCAAGCAAAGAGTACTCAAGGTTAACATGCTGCCGTACAAGCTCGACGAGGGCGGCGACTTCGGGACAATTCTCATTCTTCGAGATGTGACAGCCGAGAAACATCGCCAGGCGGAGTCCTTTCAGTCGGAGAAGCTTGACGCCCTTGCGACCCTCGCGGCAGGGGTCGCGCACGAAATCGGAAACCCTCTCAATTCGCTCGCCTTACACATGCAGCTTATGGAGCGTGAGATACAGCATCTTTCCAAGAAAAGCCGTCAGAACCTCATGGAGACCCTCGAGGTGGCAAAAGGGGAGATCAATCGCCTCGACGAAATTGTCCGGAGATTTCTCGGCGCGATTCGCCCCCACCAGCCCGACTACAAGGAAGCCAATATCAACACCATCGTAGAGAGCGTTCTCGATTTCATGTACTTCGAGGTTTCCGGACAGGACATCGCCATCGAGAAACAATACGATTCGAGAATCCCCCTCGTGATGATGGACGAGGCGGAGATGAAGCAGGCGTTCTTCAACATCATCAAGAACGCCATTCAGGCGATGCCGCGAGGGGGTGTGCTCCGCGTCTCCACCGGTCTGCGAGGTTCTCGTGTGGAGGTGAGCTTTTCCGATAACGGCGTCGGCATACCAAAGGACAAGCTCAGGAGAGTCTTCGACCCTTACTACACAACGAAGGAGGGGGGCTCCGGCCTCGGATTGATGATCGTCCATAAGATCATCAAAGACCATGCCGGCGCGGTCGAGCTCACGAGCGAGGAAGGGGAAGGGACAACCGTAACCGTCGCTCTGCCGCTTCATGGAAAAGAGACCAGGTTGCTAAAGGACACCTCCGGCGCTCCCGGGCAAAAGAAATGAAAAGTACAATCCTTGTCGTTGATGACGAGAAGAACACAAGAGAAGGTCTGAGACGCGGACTGGAACCGTTGGGATATGAGGTTCGCCTTGCGGCGGACGCGTCCGAAGCCATCGAGACGCTCAAGTCGGGGGTGATAGACCTGATGTTGACGGACCTTCGGATGCCGGGCATGGATGGGCTCGAGCTGATCAAGGTCGCCCAGAGAATCAGCCCCGATACACAGATCATCATGCTCACCGCCTACCCCGACCACAAGACGGCGGTCGAGGCGATGAGGCACGGCGCTTACGACTACCTGGAGAAGCCTTATCAGTTGGACGTGGTGGAAAGTCGCGTCAGGCACGCCCTCGCCAGCGCCCGACTCCGTGCCGAGAACGTGATGCTCAGGGAGCGCCTCCAAAAAAACTACGGCTTCGAAAACATCCTCGGCAATTCGGCTGCCATGAAGCGGGTCTTCGAGACTGTTCGGCAGGTGGCACCCACAAAAGCCAACGTTCTAATCGTCGGCGACAGCGGCACCGGCAAGGAGCTGATTGCCAACGCCATTCACAACATAAGCCCTCGAAAAGATAAGCCCTTCATCGCCGTGCACTGTGCGGCGCTATCGAAATCGTTGCTGGAAAGCGAGCTTTTCGGACACGAGAAAGGCGCTTTCACGGGGGCGATAGCGAGCAAACCGGGAAGGTTTGAGAGAGCTGATGGAGGAACTCTCTTTCTGGATGAGGTCGGCGAAATTGATCTCGACATCCAGGTGAAGCTCCTGCGATTCCTGGAAGAGTGGGAGTTCGAGCGGGTCGGGGGCGTTAAGACCATCAAGGTTGACGTTCGGTTGATTACCGCTACGAACCGCGACCCTACGAAGCTGGTGGAGGCTGGGCGTTTCAGAGAAGACCTCTATTATCGGCTAAACGTGGTGACCATAAACGTTCCCCCATTGAGAGAGAGGAAAGAAGACATTCCCATCATGGTCAGCGCATTTCTCGCGGAGTTTTCTCTCGAGAACAAGAAGGACGCGACCTCCATCTCGCCGGATGTCCTCGAGGCCCTCGTCGCGTACGATTGGCCTGGGAACGTCCGTGAGTTGAGAAATGTCGTGGAGAGCCTCGTTGTCCTCTGTCCGGGGGACACTATAGTGTTCGGTCAACTCCCGCAAACTGTCAAAGGAACGTTGAGGGGAAAGCAGGTTGTGGTTCCCGGTCAGGAAATGGGTGAGGTTCCCGGGCGCCAGATCGTTCTCGCGGCGGGAACATCGCTTCGGGATGCGGAGAAGCGATTGATTCAGGAAACTCTCCGCAACAACGACAACAACATCTCGAAAGCCGCTCGCATATTGAACATCAGCCGCAGAACCCTTCACCGAAAGCTCCATGAGTACAATATTGACCTGAGCCGGCGCGGCCCCCGCCCCGGCTGACTTTTCGCCGTGGGCCAAATGGCAGCAAGGGTGATAGGCTCAAAACCGAGACTGGAGGAGAGAGAAAGATTGCTTAGCGTAACTGCCATCAGAAACGGGATGACCATCAAAGTGGATGACGAAATGTATGTCGTCACCGACTTCGCGCACGTCGTCCGCGAAACTCGGCGGGGTTTTATTCAGACGAGTTTGAGAAGCCTGCGGACCGGCAGAGTTACTAAGCTGCGATTCCGCTCGACGGACAGCGTCCAAATCATCACCCTCGAACCGAGGAAAGTCCAATTCCTTTACAGAGACGGCGAGGATCTCCAGTTCATGGATCTGGAGGACTACAATACGATAGCCATACCTTTGGGGGTCGTGGGAGATGCCGCTCAGTATCTCGCTGAGGGCCTCGAACTCGACGCCCAGTTTTACGAAGGGAAGGTCGTGGCAATCGAGCTGCGAAAGCAGGTCAAGTTGAAGATCGTCGAAACCGCCCCCGGAGTCAAAGGAGATTCGGTGAGCAGCAATACCAAGCCAGCGACCCTCGAAACAGGATTGGTGCTCCAGGTGCCCCTCTTCGTGAAAGAAGGCGAGGTGGTTGAGGTTGACACCCGCACCGGCCAATACCTCGGCCGCGGCTGAGGATGGAGCAGGATTATCGCTCCCATACACAGCGAAAATGAGGGTTGCCAAACTGCTCACAGTTCAAGGAACTGCGAAATTTCTCCGGGTGTCTTGCAGCGGGCTGTTGAACTCGATCGCCGGGGAAGAACCTCAGAGCGTTCAACTTCCGGGGGCGAACCCCGCCCCTCCAGGGCGGCTGCTTGTGGACGGGGAAGGCCTGTGCGCGCTCATCCGGAGGTGCAAAAACGGGAACGCTTGCCAAAGCGCCCAGGTAAGGGCTGAAGAAAGCCGTATTCCCTATTTTGGCGATGCAAGTCGAGAACTATGGCGTTTTTCGCCGCCAAATCGCCAGATCACACTGGGGTATCGCAAGTTGCGAAGGCCCGATTTGTGCAAAATCACGGAAATGGATTTTCCGCGTTAGAAGGAGCATCACGTCTCCAGTGCAGTTGAACTGCGTATCTGCTAACTGCGCATTCACAACCACGGTCGGGATCGGTAGTTGCGGGCTTGGCTCTTGACCGGAACCGAGCGAACAGAGTCGTTCGCTTAAACGGCTCCTCCGACACCCGAAAAGGGGCATTGGGCGCTTCAGAGCTGTGGAGGCCTCCCTGAGACAGTGGGAGTGTGCACGTCATGAGATTGAGGGAGCTGAGGCGGTTATGCTCGGCCTCTCGCAAGCTTTCTCAATGGTGAAGTCTACGGCTGTCGAATGCGCCAACGCCGAGATCGGCTCTGACGTCCAATCACACAAAGCCTCATTAGCCTCACTCTTGCTATGCGTTCACCTCGTTATGGAAGTCAGCCTTTCCAGGCAGTTGTCTGCGACCGACGGATCGCCGATAACTGGCGATCGACTCGGCTCAAGCCCAAGAGGGCGCGTGACTTCTTGCAGGTTAGCGGACCTGGTGAGCACCTGGAATGGGGGAAGGATCTCAACCGGGACGGGTCGCTGCCCTCCAGGCTCTTCGCACGTTGGAGTAAGTCTCGTCACATGGCATGGGCCGAAGACGTTTCTTTTGAGCCGATGGATTGTGCACTTTCAAAACTCCGAGGGGAGGAATATAATGTTTTGGATAATGGCACCGCTTATGTGGCGACGGCCGATAGTAAAGGGGCCACGCAGGCGGCAAGCCTGGGCTTGGCGTATCCGTATTTTTTCCGTGGGGAAGCAAGTGATGAAGAACACTTGAGTCGGAACGGACGCTGCATCAAGTGGAGGTAAGGACAATGTCGAACGGAGTATTCTTTCCTGTCCTGGGGATTGCGTGCGTGTTGCTTTCTTATCAGACCTCTTACGGGGCTGAGTGGTATGTGGATGTGGGGGCAGTTGCTTCCGGTGACGGCAGCTCCTGGGAATCGGCGTTCCGCGCGATCCAAGAGGGGATTCACGCCTCCTCCGATGGCGACACGGTGACCGTGGCCGCCGGGACATACGGGGAATCGCTTGACTTCTCAGGCAAGCACATCACGGTGACTTCGACTGATGCCTCCGACAGAAGCATCGTGGGGTCTACGGTGATTACAGCGGCGAGGGAGGGGGCGGTTGTAACGTTCGACTCCGGGGAAGGGAAGGAGGCGGTTCTCTCCGGATTCACGATAACGGAGGGGGGCGGGGAGAAGGGAGGCGGCGTACTCTGCGTAAACGGAGCCTGCCCGACGATCACCAATTGCCTTATCTACGGGAACAGAGCCGGGCGCGGCGCGGGAATGTATTGCGAAGGCGCTTCGCCGACGATAGAGGATTGCCAGATATACGTCAACCACG
Source organism: bacterium (assembly GCA_013203085.1). GTDB lineage: Bacteria > Auribacterota > JABMQX01 > JABMQX01 > JABMQX01 > JABMQX01. The sequence continues at coordinate 5,179 of JABMQX010000372.1, forward strand.
CGAGCTCGGCTGGTGGGGGGATCGAGATGCGGAACTCGGACGCTACGATCACGAGATGCAAGGTCTGGGGGAACACGGCAGCAGGCGAAGCGGGGATTCTCTGTTCTGAATCCAGCCCTACGATCTCCCAGTGCGAAATCTTCGGCAACGAGACAGAGTGGAGCGACGGGGGAGGGATCGGATGCTTCGAGGGATCCAGACCGAGGATCACGAGATGCCGCATTTACGGCAACTGCGCCAGGAGCGGCGGGGCGATAATGATCAGCGGCTATCATGAGGAAACCCGGCCGGTCATCGAGAATTGCTTCATATACGCGAATTACTCCCAGCGGTGGGGCAACATTCACTGCGAATACGACGCGTTTCCCATCATCACAAACTGCACAATATACGGCAACGCATCCGGGGATTCCTGGGGAGGGGTTTACTGCAAGGAGGAATCCGCGAAGACAAAGATCACCAATTGCATCCTGTGGGACAACGGCGTGGACCTCCGCCTGTGTTCGGCGACCTATTCCGATGTCTGCTTTGGCGAGCCAGGAGAAGGAAACATCTGTGAGCCTCCGCAGTTCGTGAATCCGGAGGTAGGAGATTTTCACCTGCAGCTGTTTTCTCCCTGTATGGACGCAGGCACCAAGGAAGGGGCCCCGGGCGAGGACATAGACGGGGAGTTGAGATCTCTGTTTATCGAAGTTGACATGGGGGCCGATGAATTACATGACGAGGATTTCGATGGTCTCCCGGATTACTGGGAAGAAAGATTCGGTTTCGACCCGATGGATTCGGGGGACTGGGACCCCAGGAATGGCCCGGACGGTGACCCCGATGACGATGAAATCACGAATCTGGAAGAGTATCTGTCCGGCTATAACCCATTATACCCGTTCGGCGCCACGCTGCACGTCAGCCCCGATGGCAATGATGAGTGGGATGGAAGCAGGAAGGGGTGGTTTGGGGGAAGCATTGGCCCCAAGCGGACCATCCAGGCTGCGGTTGACAACGCCTTTGTGGGTGACACGGTCCTGGTGGGGCAAGGCAGGTATCGCGAACAGGTTTGCCTCGTACAGAAAAATATCCGCATAGTGGCGAGCGAGGGTCCGGACGCAACGGAAATAGACGCGGAGGGGAGAGGGAATGGGGTGATGCTTGGGCTGCTGGGGCTTGGCGCGTCACTGGAAGGTTTCACGATCCGAAATGGGTTGTCACGAATGGGGGCGGGAATATATTGCTGGAATTGCCTGGCAACGATCAGAAATTGTCTTCTCTGCGATAATAATGCCGGGCTGAGGGGCGGGGGAATATACTGTTCCTTTGGGGCGTCGCCGAGAATAACGGATTGCGTCATTAGGAATAACGAAACTGGATTCTGGACGGGGACGAACGAGGGGAGAGGAGGTGGTATCGGCTGTCGTCACTTCGCCAGGCCAAAAATCAGCGGGTGCATCATCGCGAACAACCGAGCCAGTCGCCATGGTGAAGGGATTCACTCCGACTGGTCAGCGCCGAGAGTCACCAATTGTACGCTTTATGACAGTGGTTTATATGCCGAAGGAAGCGGTGGCGGGGTGACGGTCAAGAATTGCATCGTATGGAACGGATCCGCGTCGGGGGATGAGGTCTCTTGCACCTATTGTTGCATTCATTGGGGGACCAGCGGCGAGGGGAATATTGACGAGGATCCTTTGTTCGTGGATGCGGAGGGAGGGGATTTCCATCTCAGTGTGGACTCGCCGTGCATTGACGCAGGGACGCTTGGCACGGGGTTCATACCGGCCACGGACATGGACGGTGAGGATCGGGTCTTTGGCGTATCGGTCGACATGGGCGCGGATGAATACACGGATTTGGATGACAATGGGCTGGGGGACTATTGGGAAAAACTCTATTTTGGTTCCATGGGTCAGAATCCCGATGCGGATCCGGATCACGATGGGATCGCCAACAGGCTCGAGGCGCGATTCCGGATGGTTCCGACAGAGATCACGACAAACCATGTGATCAACCTGACTCAACTGAGGGATTACGGCTCGATTGGAGCAGCGGTCGCCGAGGCGGGGCCGGGAGATGAAATCATGGTATCTCCGGGAACGTACCGGGAGAACGTGCTTCTGGGTGGCAAGTCGGTTCTGCTGCGGTCAAGTTATCCTTGGGAAGCGGAGGCCGTGGAGAGGACGGTCATAGACGGCCGCA
>JABMQX010000373.1 GCA_013203085.1 bacterium
AAGGCTTCTAACTCGTCTGCCGGGTTGCTTAGCCCTCGGAGGGGATAATAATCGGCGGCCAAAGCTGCCGGGAAGAATAAAGCAACTGCTGCAAAGAGAAGGACAGTGTTTCTTTCTATACGCATCATCTCGTAATCCGTATTTTCTCAGCTTGCTTCTCGTCAATCAGCCTACAAAAGTCGCGGAAGGCATCGTACTGCTCGACCTTGACGCGGGAGACATCCAACGAGAAGTGAAATCTCACCGCCACCGACGCAGGCTCTGTGGAGGTGAACTCGATATCGCATTTCCCGAACTCCGTCCGAAGGTGCATGTCGTCGGGCAGACTGAAGACCGTGTAGCCCGTAGGCAAGGCAAACACAACAGAAGCTTTCAGGGACCATGGGAATTCCATCACCAGGTCGTGCTTTTTACTTGATAGCGAGGCGAACCTGCGGGTCAGATGAAGTTGTTGGATGAGACCTGCGAACCCCATGCCCCCGCCCTGGTCGGCGACAGCGTAGCTCGGGGCAGAAGCCTTGAAAGAGTATTTGACCGGCTTCTCGAGCTCCTTCAGATTATCAAAATCAATCTCGGAAATCCTGATGTTGGGAAGGACGGTGCCCCACGCTCTCGTCAGGGCGTTCTGGCGGTCTTTCTTTTCCTCATACCTTCTCCTGTAGAATGGGGCGTACTGGCCGACCACCTCGCCGCTCATTTTGAACTCAATTCCGCCCTCCGGCAAAATGGTTGCTTGATATGCGTGGGAGATGAGATTGCGCTCACTGCCGAGGACCGGAGTGGTGACGAACTTCCGAAGGCCCTTCCCTACAATCAGAGTATCAGTGCCCTGATCCTCGTAGGGCAACTCAGTGGTGCCAGAGTACTCGGCGGTGCCGTCAAGCCACATCTCATATTTTGGGATGTAACAGATGACGTGGTTGAAAACGGCAAGCGACGCGGGTTGAGGCATAATCCTGCCCTTGCTTTTCGTTCGCAAAACAGCCATGCACGCTTCCACACCGACCTCTTTCAACATGGCAACCATCAGGCCAGCTTTATCTTTGCAGTCGCCATACCTCCTGGCATGGACCTTGTGGGCCGGGTAAGGCTTGTGGCTGTGAATACCGAATTCGAGTCCGATGTAACGGGTGTTTTGAACGACGTAGTTAGCGATTGCCACAATCTTTTGCCGCTCGCTTTTCAACCCGCGAGTGATCCTCGCCACTTCGTCTCGGCCGCTCTTGTCGAGAAGAAGCTGGTCTCGGATCAAATTCCAGTACCACTCTCCGATGCTCTCCCAGTCCTTGTAAGTTGAGATGTGGACGTAGGGGAGGACTTCGGAGAAGCCCGGCATATACGGCTCCGGTTCAAACTTCGGAATATCCTTTACGTCCCAGAGGTAAACCTGGGCATCGCTTCCCTTTTCGATCGCAGGGTCTGCTTTCATCCCCGAAACGCTGTAGTATAAATCCCTCCCCGGAGGCGTGATGACCACGTACTTCATCCTCCTTTTGGGAACGCCTTCCTTGAAATAGACGAGGTCTCCGAAGTAGTCTCCGTACATGTTTCTCGGAACGATAGCATTTGTCCTGTAGCTGAACTCGATGGTATCGCCCGGCTCGAGGTTTGAAAAACGGACGTACTTAGCCTCGAGGTCATAGTAAACCCTATCTTCGCCTCCCAACGCGTAACTGAATGGCGCGCTCGCTTTGATTACCCGCCCGTCTTTCTTGAAAACCCTGGCTTCCTTCACTTGAATCTCATGAGTTGTGGGCCGATACACGGCTCGCCGGACGCGGAAAGCCTCCACGCCCCCTTCGGACAAGATTCTGACGATTTCCTGATGGTAGGAGTTTGACAGGCCGTTCGGATGGACTTCCCTGACCCATAGGTCGAAAAGATACACCGCCGAATCCCCTTCCTCACCTACCTGCGGTGGGGCGTCCTTGATGATTTGAGTCGCATCAACCTTGTAATCGTCCTCGAAGGGTCTCTCTTTGGGCTTCAAGAATTCGATGTACTCGCGAAGGGAACGGTTTTGGGGGTGGACCGCAAACGATTTCTGTAACCACGTCAAAGCTTCGTCTCTTTCCCCCTGACGGAGAAGAAGCTCCCCCTTCTGTTTCAACGCCCGGTCGTCCTCCGGGCAGATCTGTAAGGCGCGGTCTATCAGACGCATCGCCTCTTCGCACCTACCCCGGTCTGCCAGGAGGGCAGCGTGGTCAAGAAGAACCGACGTCTTCATCGGATTGACCTGCTCGATGATTTTGAGCTGGCGAAGGGCTGCCTCCAGGTCATTTCGTCTGTAATGGTTTGACAGTAGGGTCCCCCTGAGACGATGGTTGCAGAAGTTGAACCGCAGAGCTGCCTCACACCTCTTTTCCGGGTCCTGAGGAGAGGTGGCAGAAGGGCTGAACCGGGCGGCGTAGGATAGCAGATAGGGAGTATCCGGATAGGCACGCAGAACGCCTCTAAAGAGTTTCGCTGCCTTGGGCTTTTGCGAGTTCACGTTCAAGTGCTCTGCCAGACCCAGCACAGCCGGATAATAGGAAGGGTCCTTTTCAATCGCCTGGCGATAGAACCGACGGGACTTTCGCTGGAGTTTCTTTTCCGAATAGTGTTTCCCCAACCTCGAATAGGATGGCGCATGGTCAGGATTGAGTTGCACTGCTCTTTCGTACGCCGCCCGTTTCTTGTTTTCGTCTTCATACAACTCTCCGAGACTAAACTGGTACTCCCATTCCCGAGGCGCCAGACCGACGGCGGTCTCCAGAGCCCTAACATCAGCCCGCGTTTCCGTGTCGAAAGCCTTCGCATGTGAGTATAGGAACGAGAGAGCAGCATGATACTCTGCATCGTCGGGATGAGCCTCGACGAGTTTCTGAAACTCAGCGATCGGGTCGGCCGCCGCAATCTCCTGATTACCATTTCTCGCGGCGTCTGCTTTTTCCGGTCTCCGCATCTCCTCCAGCGCTTTGGCAATCTCATCTTTTCCACTGGCAAGCTGTAAGCCAGTTAGAGGACTCCCGTTGGGCGCTGTGAGCCTCAGGCGAAATTCCCAAGCCCCTTCGTCTTGACAGACCTTCAACAACAGCTTGTTCCACCCTTTCTTCAAAGTGGCAGGCGCCACTGCCTGGTCAAATCCAACGGGATGACAATCGCGATTCGCATGGACAAGCACATCCCCAACCCAGACCTTGGCGCAATCATCCGAGCCGAGCCGAAGGGCTATTTGCTGCCGCTCAGGCGAGAACAGGCACGCCAGGGCGTAAGCAGCGGTCTTGGAAGCTGGCCGCAGCGTCGCCGCGAGGTCAATGGTGCAATCGAACCCCGCGTTCCGCGGGGCTGGGTACATCCGCCAGGAGACCGCCCTCTCTTTGCCACTGTAAGTCTGCGTTAGATTGATTTCATCCTCCGGCGGGTAGGCGAGGTCGAATCCCGCCCTTCCCTCATTATCGAAAGGCCCGATGATGAGCCAATCCGTCACGAATCCGAGCTGGATTTGTTTCTGCTGTGCGGCATCAAAATCCCCTCGCCTCAGGTCCACTTCCCTCAAGAACCAGAGGGAATATCCTTTGAGCAATGGGGACGCTTCCGGCGCCGCGAGGACTTCCGTGAGGACGTTGGGAATCCGCCCGTCCCAGCGAGCGAAATCAGCCAGGTCCCAGACAGCGTAGAGGTGAAGAAAGGCTTGCGGCTTCTCCAGATTGTTTCTCAGGAGGGCGAGCTCGCTGTCGAGCTGGCGGTCAAAAAAACTCTCCTCGGCGGCAGCGGTGAGCGCCATCGACAGAATGAGGCAGACGACCAGAGACTTTCCTTTAGTGAAAACCTTCATGGGACGAGATTCAATTCCTAAGTGCTCCGACTCATAAGTTCGGTGACGTATTTCTTCCGACCCCGCGGAAAGCGGCGTTTATCCCAGCGCGAGGTCTTTGCCCTCGCGCTTAACCTGCAGCTTCCGTCCGCCCAAATTGACGAGTGAGCCTACCCGGCACGAGACCGGTGGCAGCCAAATAGTTGATCGGCTGTGATCCTATCCATCCTGTTATCCTGTCGGAAAGATTCTTGACAGGGTCGACAAGATTGAAGGGAAGCCTTACTTTCGGGAATCTTAAAGGAAACTGTTCGGCCATTCAATCGCTTTCTCAGGGCGGCGGAAACCAGTTCGTCTCCACCGCAGGTCCACAGGACAGAGGTTCAGGACGAAAGCAGACTCTTCACGCGAGGTTTTACTGCCGGAGCTTCCGAGACAAACCGCGATGAAAAGGGTAGAATGCTGATGACACGATTTCGCGAGCGGGAATTTCTTCCCGGAAAAGGAGGTTGCTATGAGGAAATCGCTAAAACTGTTTCTTCCTTTTTTCATCTTGTGCTGTTGGCCGTGGAGCGGTCGGTGCTCCGAAGGCTATGCGGCGCGTTCTCGAGGAAACGTCGCCCGATCCTCCAAACAAAATCCGCAGCAAAATGAATCAGCAACTCCTCAATCACTCCGACGGCGTGACTACCCGCAGGAAAGGTCTGGTCCCTTTCAAGCTAGACCGGAGGTTCGGGCGGAGATCGTGGCTATAGGAGACGAGCTTTGTTACGGAAAGGTTTATGACACCAATTCCTTCTGGATTGCGGATCAGGTCACCCGCCGGGGCGTGCTCATTCAGAGAATCGTTTGCGTTCGGGACGACCTCTCTGACATCTGCTCTGTGCTCAAAGAGGCTCTTAGCCGAAAGCCGAGATTCATTTTTATCACCGGCGGTCTGGGGCACACCCCCGATGATAGAACACGTCATGCCCTCGCCACCGTGACAGGCCGAAAGATAGTGGGTCGCCCCGACATCCGCGAGTTCATTGCAGGGCGAAGAAATGTGTCGGTGCAGGAACTCCCGCCCCATTTCGCGATTTCAACGTCATCGCTCGAGGGGGCAAAGTGCTTTCCAAACCCTGCGGGCGTCTCGCCGGTAACCATTGTTGACGAAGGGCCGACACAAATCATCGCTTTACCGGGGCCGCCTCGAGAAGTGTACGCGTGTTTCGCTGCTCACCTTGCCGACATGGTGCAGAACGTTACCGGCTACCACAGCATCTCAAGGCGGGTCATAGTCCCGATGCACGAATCGGTACTCGCGCCTCTGATGACCAGGGTCATGCGAGAAATCCCGGGGACCTATGTCAAAGCCTTAGTGGGGGCGTACAGGAACGATCCGGGGATGCCCGTTGAAGTCATGGCGTTTGGCCCAACTGAGAAGGCCTGCCGGGAGAACTGCGACAGCGCGGTGGAAAAGCTCCGCCAGCTCGCCGCCGAGAAGGGCAGAAAGATGATAGAGGTGCCGGAAGAGAAGGAATGACAGCAGGTCTCTTGCCCGGTCGCCCCGCCCCCCGAGATGCGCGGCAAAACACCTCAACCTTTCGCAGCGGCATCGCTCACAGCGAACGCTAACCGCCGATGCCCTACTTAGTTCTCAGTACCTTCTCCCTGTTGCCTGCCTTCTCGGCTGAAACCCTCAGGTGGAGAGACCCTGAGGGGCGGCACGACGTTCCCCCGTCGAGAAAACGCGTTTCGGAAAGATGTTGAATTGCCGCCTTCTTGTGTTACCATCTTCGCACGTTTGGGTTGAGACGTAGAAGTTCTCCTGCTGGAAAGGCAATCAAAGGCTCGTCGGACGCCCCCGCGACAAGGAACCGGCAAAAAGATGCTCCGCATGGTCAAGATAACAAAGGATTTCCCCGGAGTCCGCGCTCTGGACGAGGTGGATTTCGACGTTCGCGCCGGGGAGATTCACGGGCTCGTCGGCGAAAACGGCGCGGGGAAATCCACCCTGATGAAAATCCTTTCCGGCGCCTGCCGAAAGAACGCTGGCGAAATATTCATTGACGACGGGCCCGTCGAGATTCACGACCCCGCTCATGCCATCTGCCTCGGCATAAACGCCATTTATCAAGAGCTCAACCTGGTGCGTCCGATGACCGTCATGGAGAACCTTTTTCTCGGACACGAGCCACTCTTCGGGAGAGACCAGCTCGTTGATTTCCGTACCATGAAGCAAGAAGCTCAGAGCATCCTCGAGGAGGTGGGGGCAGATTTCCCTGACGACGTTGTGGTAAAAGGACTCAGCGTCGCCCAGCAGCAGCTCGTTGAAATCGGGAAGGCAATCTCTCTTGGCGGGAAGATACTCATCCTCGATGAGCCCTGCGCCGCCCTCAGCCGTCTGGAAGTGTCGCGGTTGTTCGACCTTCTCCGCCAGATGAAATCTCAGGGCAAAGCCATCATTTTTATATCCCACCGCATGGACGAGATCAAAGAAATATGCGATGTGGCGACGGTCCTTCGGGACGGACAAAACGTGGGAACGGTGCAGGTGCGGGAAACACCTGTCGCCACCATCATCGAGATGATGGTAGGAAAAGCAATCGAGGAGTATTTCCCCCGAAGCGACTCGCCTCTCGGCGAGGAAGTGCTTCGCGTAGAGAGCCTGTGCCACGAGCCGTCGGTCCGCGATGTCTCCTTTTCCCTGAGGCGAGGTGAAGTTCTCGGTCTGGCTGGCCTTGTGGGTGCAGGCAGGACGGAGCTTGCCAGATGTCTCTTTGGAGTGGCGGAGAAAGATTCAGGACGGGTATTCGTGAACGGCGAAGAGGCAGAAATCTCCACAGCACAGGATGCCATTGCCGCCGGAATGGGCCTCGTTACGGAAGACCGAAAGGAAGAAGGCCTCCTATCCAACATGACCGTGGACAATAACATCACTATCGCCAACCTCTTCCGCATGGGGAGCCGGCTGCTCCTCAACCGAAGGCAAGAGAAAGAGGCGAGCCGACAATCGGTCAAAACTCTCGACATCCGCACGCCGGACATCTCCCACCCTATCGCGTCGCTGAGCGGGGGCAATCAACAGAAGGTCATCCTCGCCAGATGGCTCCTCACCACGCCGAAGGTCATGATCCTCGATGAACCGACACGAGGCATTGACGTTGGCGCAAAGACAGAAGTTTACAAAATCATCAAGCGCCTCGCACAAAAAGGTGTCGCTTTCATTGTCATATCATCTGAGTTTCCGGAGTTGGTCGGGATCTGCCACAGAATCATGGTGATGAGTAAAGGAAGAATCGTTGCAACGCTCGGTCGGGACCGAGCCGATTTGCGAAAAATACTGGCTCTGGCCATGGGACAAGCATGAGAAGTCAACACACGTATATCCGAAATCTCACCATAGGGCTTGGCGTCATTCTACTGCTCATGGTTCTGGGGAGCCCGAAAGGCCCGGACGGCTTGCCATTGGTTCTGAGCAAAAGCAGCCTCCTGGTCATGTTGAGCTTCTGCACCTTCAATATTGTGCTC
>JABMQX010000374.1 GCA_013203085.1 bacterium
CAAAATCGCCGTTGCAAGCGCTGATTGGCTCGCCGCCGACCGCATCGCTGTCGAGCTAATGGGCTTCGACTTCGCCAAGATCGGATACCTGTCGTTCAGTGCCCAAAGGGGCCTCGGCCAGGGAGACCTGAACAAAATCGAAGTCCTGGGCGAAAGGGTCGAGGACCACATTCGGAAGTATCACCCCCACGACAACGTCGAGCAACAGTACAAGTGGATAGAGGGGCCTCATGCCCTGAATCGCCGGGCAGCAACCCCCCGCCTCTCACGGGTTGCGTAGTCGCGATTCGCCAACAACGGGGCTCGACTCGGGGCTGATTCCGGCGGCAAAGTGAGCTCATGCCTCGCACGTTGCAGAATCCATCACCTTCGCCAGTACCGGTCTCTTGTCGCAGCCGAGGAAATGACGGTCCGAGCGCGAAAATAGCAGCCCCAATGCTGATGACCTCTGCGATTGAAACCAAAGGGAGGCGCATAGAATGCCTTGTTCCTATCCACCAACAATCAAGTCTCAAGTAAGTGCACGTAGGTCAATGAGCGTTTCGGCAATTGCTCTTTGTTTGCTGTGTTTGCCCTTTGCGGGAAGTTCGAGCGAAGCCGAGGAGCTTTGCGTGATCCATCCCGCGGACACCGGAAAGGCTCTGGTGAATCCCGGGATGGGTTGGACATTTCACTACTACAGCAATGTGCTCAAGAACTACGGCAGCAAACTCGTTCCTTCCGACACCCTCGATGACTTTCCGGGCCTTTCAACCATCTACCTGCGACTTCCCTGGGCGTTCATCGAACCCACAGAAGGCGAATTCAATTGGTCCATCGTGGATGGGCCCAGTCAGCGCTGGATTGATAAAGGGAAACGTGTAGCCTTCCGGTTTTCCTGCACCGAATCCTGGATGCGATACGCCACTCCGAAATGGGTGCACGATGCCGGCGCCAAAGGACATAATTTCCGGCCCGGACGACTGGACGAGAATGGCCCGTTCTGGGAACCGGATTATGGGGACCCCATCTTTCTGGAAAAACTGGACCATTTCCTGGCGGCAGCAGCCGCACGATACGACGGAAATCCGCATGTCGCCTTTATGGATGTCGGTTCCTTTGGCGTCTGGGGCGAGGGACATACGTTCGCCAGCACAACACTGAAGTACCCACCCGAAATCCTGAAACGCCACATTGACCTCTACGCAAAACACTTCAAAAAGACGCTTCTCGCAGTGAACGATGATTTTGCGTTCTTCGGAGATGAGAAAACCTCGCTGGATATCGTTCGATATCCCGGCAAAGAGACCATCCGCTATGCCCTTCAGAAAGGCTTGACCCTTCGGGATGACAGCATTCTGGTCCAACCGCCGCCGAGGCAGTACTTCAACGCCGAGATGGCGCAATGGTTTTGGCCAAAACTCCCGGTCATTTTGGAGTGCGAGCATTATGGGGCTTCGCGGGACCGCGGGGCATGGGGGGATGGTTCTTGGTACATGCGGGCGGTCGAGGAGTATCACGCCAGTTACGTCTCGATCCACTGGTGGCCCCGTGAGTTTCTCACCGAGCAGCGGAATTTGATCGCTCGAATCAACCGGCGCCTCGGATATCGCCTCCAACTCAGAGAAATCACCTGGCCGGCACGCATCGCAAGAGACAGACGCCTGACAATCGCCTCAACTTGGGCCAATGCTGGCGTGGCGCCTTGTTACCGCGGTGGGTACGCTGCAATCACCCTTAAAGATAATGACAGCGGCATCGTCGCGGTATTCGTTGACGAGGGGTTCAACGTTGGCGATCTCCGGGTCGGTCCCCCCGGAAAGGCTCCCGAGAAGACTCGGAAAAGAGACTTCGGATTTGCCTCAAACATGCCGGCAGGGAGATTCGAGCTTTACGTCTCCATCGGTGGCCACACCGGAACGCCCGAAATCGCACTTCCCCTCGAGTCCAGCGACGGCCATCGGCGTTACAAACTCGGCGAAATCGAGGTCGTGGGCGAGTGAACTATCACCATCGCTAAATGGGTAGAGAGCACGCCCTGGATTTGCATCGCGCCTCTTGTGTCTAAGCCCATTGGGACAGTGTTCGCCGAGGCAGAGCCATCCAGCTTGATGGGGATGAATTGAGCCGTTTTTAAGCGCCTACTTGGCCTTGGAGACACGCTTGATTGTGCAACCCCATTGCCGGGTTTCCTTGAGCCGGACCTCTTTCCCCGCCAGGAGGTCATCCAAGGCGTTTCTCAAATGAGGGGTTTTCGTTCCTCTCTGAGGCTCGATGGCACCCTTGTAGCGCAGAACCCCCTTGGCGTCAATCACGAAGACGTGCGGCGTGGTAATTGCCTTGAAGAGGTCCGCCACGACGTTGTTCCAGTCCTTGAGGACAGGGAATCCCAGCTTTTTCTCCTTCTGATGTTTCGCGACCTCTTCGGCAGGCTCCTGTTTGTTGGAATTGATTCCCAGGAAAGCCACGCCCTTCTTGCTGTAGTCGGCGCAAATCTGGCGAATGACCTTGTCCTGGGCAAGAGAGTAGGGACACCGCGTAGCCAAGAACTCGATGACGAGGATCTTTCCCTTGAATTGGGAAAGCGTGTATTCCGCTTTGCCATCGGCGGTCTTGAGCTTGAAATCGAATGGGACAAGCTTATCCATCTCGATTGGCTTGGGCTTCTCTTCCGCGATGATGCAGTAAGCCGAAGACAAGAATGACAGAAGCAATGCCGAGCTGAGAAGTAATCTTGCAGCCTTCATTTTCGACCCTCCTGATGAGTTGAACGGAACCTGAGAAACAACTTCCCCCTTCTTTCTCTCGGCGACGAGCCGCAAGCCCGCCTCAGCGGAGAAGGGGACATCACTTTTTCAAACGCCTTCCTTTTTGGAAAGGTTCCCGAACGCGTCCATGTGCCCACAATCCCGCCGCGAAAGCCACCTGTCAGCCGGCATGGCTTTCATCGCCGCCCATGTCAGGCATTGTCCGATTCCGAAAGGCCTGTTGTTTTGGCCGAAGGACTAAGTGCTCCGATTCACAATTTCGTCTTCCCACTCTTTCTCGATAGCATAACACAGGCGAACTCATTTTCCTATAGCGCCAGTTTCTCTCATCAACGCCGAAAGGCCGCCTTTGGCGGCTTTCCACTGAGTCTTGAAGGTGTAGGATTGTCCGGGACGGAGCGAAACGAGGGGGCTGAGAATCTCCATCTCGAGAAGGTACGGTGTTTCTTCCGGGTCCGGTTCGGCCTCGATCAGTTTCTTCGCAGCGATGTAGCTGCCGGCGCCATTGATCCAGAATTCGACAGAGCAATCGTCCGGGTACTTTTTGCCGGGGAAATACTTGTACTTCTGGAGAAAAACGTGGCCGGTTTTCCCATCCACAGAAGCGAGCCACCCACCGGGGGAATCAATTCCGACTTTACCCACGAGATAATTGTAATGGCCGCGAAAGAGATTGTGCTCGTAATCAGGCCTCCATGCGAAGTTATTGACGAGGCCGAACATAACGCAGTATTTCTTTTGAAAAACGCTCCGCCGGTTCAGGGAACAGTAGAAATCGAGTTTGTCGTTGTATCCTTCCGCGTTGGGGTTCGACGCGTCAATCTGTGTTACTGACCATATACCCCAGGAGACCTCGCGGTCGGCTATATTGGTCATCGTGTTTTCGATGAAGACCTCGGGTTTGCCGGCCTTGAGGGAGATTAGGCGTGAAAACTGAATGCCCGTACGTTCTCTATCGGGAGGACTGGTGAGGCGGATGAAGGCTTCCTTTCCCTCCGAGCGGAGGAGGGCATAGGAAAATCGTCCTCCGTCCAGGATAGGGTCGCCCGGGCCGGGCCATTGCTCAGGTCCATCCCAGCCCTGCGGTGCAGGCCACAGCTTGTCGCCACCGTAGTTATTCCATTCACCTTCCTTGTACGATAGCACCTTGCCGGCAAGTTTGCCGTTGACGAAAAGGTACTCGTGCTCATCGAAGACGAACTGGATGATGCGGCCTCCGATGTCGGGCACAACGTACAGTTCGACGAGGTCGTTGGAGAGCTTCAATGTCTCCCATCCGAGGTAGTTAACCTTCTCGACCTTGCATTGTCCAAAGGCGGTCCCGGTCCAAAGATAGACCGCCGCCATTAAAAGGAAAAGAATTGAAGTTCTCTTCATTTGCTCCTCGGTCCCAAAGTTTGGTTTGTCGTTCCCATTATTCTTTCTTCTGATAGACGAATCCCGCCTCTGCCCAATCGGCGTGGTCGAAATCTATTCCGTCGTCGGCGTCATCAACAACGAGGGTCAATTCTTTGCCGCCCTCAATCGGAACGTCAACGTAAGCCTTTCTTTCTCCAGAAGTGATAAGCGGGCTTCTGAGAAGCTCCTTGCCGTCGAGCAGAACACGAAAGCGTATGCTGCCGTTGGAACCAGCGGAATCGTCCAGACCACACACCGCCACAAAGCGAGCGAAGCGTGGCTCCAACTTGTACACTATTTCCGAGACGGCGTGAGTGCCCAGCCCCCTTTTGAAAACCTCGCCCTCAATAATGATCCGTTTACCGGTGCAGTTCGCGTTGATCTGCAAAGCGCCCCATCCTTGCGTGGCTCTGACCGGTTTTAGTTCGCTCAGCGACACTTCGGGGAGAGGTGGTCTTGGAGGTGGTGTCTTCGTCCTCACCTCAACGGTTTCCTTCGATCCATAATAGCGACCGGACCAGTCCACAGCCGCGACCTGGTACCGATAAACGGAATCCGGCTTCAAGCCGGAATCATGATAGAAAGCTCGGGGGACTGTCGCGATAGGCTTCTCATTTCGGAACAGGACGTATCCGACCGCCCCCTCCGTAACTTCCTCCCACGAAAGTTCGGCCTCGCGCTCGCCGACCGACTCTATGGACAGTCCTCGCGGAGGCGACAATACGATTTTACGAGCGGGTACGGCCTCGAAAGCCACCTCCCATTTCAGTTCGCCCGTTGTGGACGGCAACAAAGCGACGTTGAGCCAGAAGCCTCGAGCCTCGGAGCTGACAGCGGCGCCATTCGCCCTTGCCGACAAGAAACGATAGGTGATCGGCTCCGGAGGCACGACGATGCGAAGCACGTATGGGTCGTCTTTCACCACGAGCGAACGCCCGATCAGTTTCTTAGAGTCAGCATCCCATTTCACATCGAGCAAATCCACGGCGCCCTGCGTAACGTGCCGCGATGTGGATACGAGAAAAGGATGCTCCTTCAAGGTGTGCACTGAGAGAACGCGGCAGGAAGTCGGAGGCAATACGCAGTTATACGACCCCCGGACGGGCCCGATGAAATCCTCTTCCCAATAATCGTACAGCACATAGGGCTGCTCGGGCGACAGTCCGATCTCATCGAAGATTACGGTTCGCGGAGCCCCCCTCCTTGTCCAGTTGAACAGCCCGACGATGTCCCAGGAGCCAAAGGGCTTGCGGACTTTAAGGTCCCAGACGTTGACGTGAGGCTTTGACCACATATCGCGGGGCCAGACTTCAGCCACCGGCAAAGCCCGACGGAAAATTTCCACGCGGTCTCCGGGCAACGAGAACATCTGATCGCTTCCGAGGAAGACGCCGCCGGTGAGGGCGAAGGCGCTGACTCTCGCCCGCGCCTGGTCCGGCGTGAGAGGGGGCCGCACGCAGGAGCAATCCGGATCGTTCACCCAGGCGATATTGTGGACGTACATCCAGCGGCACATCTGACGGGTGTTGCCGAGGACACCATCCCACCCCGGCCCTCCCACATCGCCGCCGATGCGACTGGCGTTGACAATGCCAAAGGCATCAGTAGGCGTTCCCCAGCAACCGTTGAGGATTTTCTCCCAGCCGAATACGTCCCGGATCGCCTGAAGCCCTCGGCGGAACGCCTCCGCCGGAGAAGCGCCCGGTTCATGAAGGCGTTCTCGATGCTTGGCGAAGTTTGCTTCCGCTGCCGGAAGACCGTCGAGCTTGAGGTAATCGTAATCCCACTCCTTGAAAGTCCGCGCCATCTCGCGCAGATAGCCAAGGACCTCTGGATGAGTAGGATCAATGCAGTACTTCCCCTTGAATGTGCTGACGTATTTGCCATTGGCGTCTTTGACGAACCAGTCGGGATGCTCTTTCAGAATCGCCTCGCTGCTGAGGGCAAAGGGAGTGAGCCAGAGGGCGGCCTTGAGTCCTTTCTGATGAATGTGGTCGTTGAGCCATTTGAGACCATGGGGGAATTTTTCGTTCGGTTTCGTCCAGACATCAGTTTGCCAGCCATCGTCCATGAGGATGTATTCGAGACCGTAAGGTTTCATGTGCTCCGCCATCCAATCGGTCTCCTTGAGCATGTCTTCCTCGGAGACCTTCGTGTAGTAGAAGTACCAGGAGCAATAACCGGCGATGCCTTGCCCCCACGGCTTATCGGAGAATGGTTTGTAGTAGGGAAGATTTCGAAACCGCTTGAGGAATTCGCGATAACAGAGAAGTTCACCCGTGTCCCCCTCCACCACGCAGGAAAAGGAGCGGCCCCGGCTGGAAGGGCGACCGGCAGAGACCTTCACATTCTTCCCCCGGAGTTCCACAGCGAAATCATTTCTCCTGTCGAAAAACCCCGTATAGACGCCGCTTTCGGGGCGGCCGATAGCAGTCGGCAATAAATTGTCCTGACTGCCCGGAGGCAGGTTCGCCCGACAAGCGAAGGCGCTCTCTTCCGCCGTAAGAGTGGCGGAAACAAGTGGGGCGACGGCGTTTCCCTCGATCGCAACAGACCATTCGAGCTGTTCAGCCTGAGGTTCTTCCTTCGCCGACCGACTCGGAGACATCTCGAAACCCACCACCATTGTCGGCAGGCTGTCGGAACGGTGAACAACCTTGACGATCCGCGAGTCGCCCTGGCGCTCCGACATGACATACCTGTTGGCGTAAGCTTCATCGGCCGATGAGATGCGGCCAGAGGCGGTCTTGACGAAAGCCTTTCCATTCTGCAGGACCGTTCCCAATCCGTGAACTTTGACCGAGAATGTCCCTTCAGAGAGGTCGTAAGCGAGTTCCAGGCGTCCGTTATCCATAGTGACGACGTCTCGATCAACGCGAACGAAGGCAGCGGCAACATCCTCCGCTTGGACGAAGATTAGTATCCCCGCCACGATAGCAACGGTCAACGCCCGCATAGTCTCATCTATTTTCATTGTGTGGTTCCTTTTCTGCCCAAAGTTATGGCCCTCCCAGTTCCGAAGATTTTACATAATTGAACCTAAGTAACAGAAGCAAATTAACACAGAAACTGTAATCCCTCACTCACGGGCGGCTGAGGGTGGAACCGCAGAGTCTCCAGACTGCGCACAGGCGCCCTGCGTACCGC
>JABMQX010000375.1 GCA_013203085.1 bacterium
ACCCGAAACATCTTCTCCTTCACGTCCGACCAGGTCGTGCTTTCCCGCCGGCCTTGTGCATTTCTCCAGAAATTGACACCCCAGATATTCCCTCTCTTGGGATCGAAGCTCAGCTCCTGAAACGGGATGGCCATTTCGGCGCACCACCCGTCCTCGCTCAACGAAGCCTCCGCTTCCCATTCACAATCCCACTGCCTGTCAATGACTTCCCCTTCCCTGGATATCTTATGGTCCAGTTGCGTTCCCAGGGGATTGACCATAAAACAGAACGCGCTCCGCTTGTCATGATAAGTATCGAGAAACACCTGGATACAGTCATCATCCCACAGGAAGGCGTCCCGCTCCGTATCAACCGCGCGAATCTTTTGCGGCTCAGGCTCAAGGCACCTGAGCCCGAAGTAAAGGTTCGTCCTGTCGTAGAGAACGTAAACGATGGTCTGTCCAACAGCCGGAGCGTCCTCGACGGGCTCCACTTGAATGAAGTCCGAGGTGGGGCGAGCCTTCTCCCAGACGCGGTCGTCCAGCTTCCCATCTATCTTCGGGGGCTCATCCGTCCAGACTGCTTCTATGATTCGCGTAGCCTCGCTCTCGCCACACGCCATCCCGGCGAAAAGCAACAGAATCAATGTCGCTATCACGAAAGGACTGTTCATAATCGCCCTGTGCTTCTTTCTTTTGCTCCGGAGCAGGATGATGAATTGCATGACCAGCGAGGAGACGGAAAGATACCACTCTTCCGGTCGTTCGGCAATGAAAACCCGAGCGTTACGCGGGAGCGAAGGGGCGAGAAGAACATACGATCATGAAGCAGAAAACAAACGGCGAGAGCAACGGCTATTTTGGGAAACCGCATCCTGCCAAAAGCGGCATCGAATCACGAACTCAATGCAGCGCCAGCTCGACCGCCCCTCGGAGGCTGATGTTGTCGAGCTTCGTGACCAGAAATTGCGTGAAGGCGTGGACGTCCGCTTCTCGGTTCGTATATCGCCCGGGGGCGGATTTCAGCTTTCTGACCGCGGCCCGAACGGTCAGCCGGGCATCTTTTTCGGCGACACTCCCAAAAACCTCGACATAGGGCAACAGAGGATAGCTCTGAATCACGTGCGCGAAGGCGCGCGCTAGGTACGTCGAAGTATCCTCCACAATCTTCTTGGCGATGGGGTCAATTTCCTGTCGAGCCTTCTCCTGCTGTTTGTACAGCCCGAAAACGTCCTCCGCCCTGACCTTCTCAACAAGCATCCACGGGTGGAGCGTGTCAACTTCCTGCTGCTCTTCTTTCTTTTTCCGCTTCTTCAGCCTGGCTATGGTCTGCCGGATTATCGGCTGGTCTTTAATCCTCTCCGGCTCGGCGCTTCGGTACGCATCCGCCAGGAGCCTGATCGTTCTATTGCGAATACCTGTTCCGGAGATATATGTTTCGATGCAACCTCTCTTTCCGCAGCCGCATTCCGGCAACTCATCATAAGGTCCCATATTGAGCACATTGTGCCCCCACTCCAGCGACCTTCCTTCCTCATCCTCGAACATCCGCCCGTCAACCATAATCTGCAGATTCGTCCCGGTCCCTATGGTCATGGCGGCATGGTAGCGGGAGTTCGGGAACTTCAACCCGTGTCCCCGGCTCCGGGCAGCGCAAACGACCACCGCCACATCGTTCCTGATTCGCACCGGTTTACCATACCTCTGCTGAATCTTTCCGGGGAACGTCAGGGGCGTGAACGTGCAGTTCGACGGATGCTTTATCTGCCCTCTCTTCTCGTCGGGCTGTCCGGCGGCGCCGATGCCGAAACACTCGATCTCCGAGACCTTGCGCCCGGCTGACTCAACGCTTTCTTCGATCATCCTCAGGATTTGCGCGGTGACGCTTCGGTTCTTCCCGGCAATTCTTCTCGCGTGGGAGCTAGAGAAATCCACTTTCTCGCTCTTGATTCCATGAAGCCCTCCTCCGTCATCCCCGACGCAAACCCTGACCTTGTCTCCTCCCATGTCAATTCCCACGACGTATCTCGCCACGAATCCTCCTCCGATTCCACCAAAGCGTGCTGATCATTTCTCGGAAAGATTCTTGACACGATTGACAGGATTGACCGGATGGTTTGGGCATGATCCTGTGTATCCTGTTATCCTGTCAGAGGAGCTCCTGCAAATGGTTGAGAAAAACTCAGCCTTTTGAAATAGCTCTTGCGGAGACCGAGATTGAGCCCTGCGATCACGTGGCAACCGAGTGCGGTCCGCTTCCACGGGCTGATACCGAAGAATCGTCTTATAATCGCGCCAAAAGAATACACCTTTCTGTTCAGGCGGGCGAAACCATCTGCGAACTCATCAGGCGTCATGCCCCTCGGCTGAAATAGTAGTATCCCAGGAGGATATGCACTGAGCCACCACTTTGGCTCAAACAACCTCCCTTCTTTCAGAAGTCTCTCGTATAATCGAGTTCCCGGATAAGGAGCCAGAATCCCCAACTGGACTGCATCAAGACGGTGTGTCATCGAGAACTCATACGTCTGATCGAAGACATCCTTATTTTCGTGGTCAGAGCCGAAAACAAAGGCACCCAGTACGGCGATGCCTTCGCCATGGAATCGCCGAACTGCCTCCGAGAAACTGATTTTCAGCTTTCTTATTTTCTGCATCTCATACTGTGTTTGCTTCTGCACCGATTCAAATCCGATCAACAGCCCCAGGCACCCCGAACGTCTCATTAAGCGCAATAGCTCCAAGTCCTCGGCCAACGAAACTCCTCCCTGGCCCACCCATAGCCGCCGAAGAGGTATCATTTCGGTAAAAAGTTCCTTTGCCACAGCCCGGTTCAGTGCAAGCGTGTCATCAACAAAGAAAAGGTGAGGCGAATCTATGGACTCTATCTCGGCAATAACGTCTCGGATCGGCCGATGGCGATATTGATGCCCCATTATCCGGCCAACTGAGCAAAATTCGCAATCGTATGGACATCCCCGCGATGTCTCGATTGCCGAACCGAAAGGCGTATAGCCATTGTTTGCCGCCCCGGGATAGAGGTCTCGCCGTGGGTGAGGCATGTGCTTGAGGTCCGTGATCTTACCAGCACGATATAACTTCTGCATCTGTCCCGAAGCCGCATCGGATACAAGCCGCGGCCAGACCTCCTCCGCTTCTCCCGCGACCACGGAATCCGCATGCTCCAAAGATTCCTCAGGCAATACAGTGGGATGAATGCCGCCCATCACCACTTTCACACCTCGCCGCCGATAGCGGTCTCCCAAGTGATATGCTCTCTGCGCGAGGTCGGTCATTACTGTGATTCCCACGAGGTCCACATCCTCATCGACCTCGTCGGGGGCAAAAGTCTCATCAACAATCGTAATCCTATGACCGGCGGGCGTAACCGCCGCCAAAAGCGGCAGGCTTAGCCGCTGGACCTTGAATGTCCCACCGATCGACGTACTGTCTTCACTTTGGTCATGAGGCGCTATCAACTTTATGTTCGTTTTGCTGTCCTCCTTGGATGGGGATGAAAACTTCTTTTTTTTACTTTTGAGACAACGATCTTTTGTCCCACCACCGAATCACCACATCACCTCGCCGCCTGTGATGCCCAACGCCTGGCCGGTTATATAACTCGATCTCTCGCTCGCAAGGAAGACCACCGTGTTGGCAACGTCTGTGTAGGTGCATCCCCGCCCGAGCGGTACCTGATCCGCGTACTTCTTTCGGACTTCCTCGACGCTGATCCCCCACCTCTTGGCGTATTGCTCGTAAAGGCTATCCACCCAGAGTGGCGAATCGAGCAGATTGCCGGGGCAAATGGCATTGACGCGGATGCCGTACGGAGCGAATTCCAGTGCCAGACTCTGCGTCAGCCCGATACCGCCGAACTTCGACGCCACGTACGCGCTGTTTTTGAAGCTGCCAACCTTCCCCGACTTCGAGTTTATCTGTATCATATTGCCCCTTTTCTTGTCTATCATATACTTTGCCACGTGCTTGGCGCAGAGGAAATATCCGACGAGATTCACCTCAATGACCTTCCTCCACTCGCTGGCATCGAAGGAAGAAGTGTCCCCGGAGATCAATATGCCCGCATTGCTCACGAGCAGGTCTATCTTCCCGAACTTGTTAAACGTCGTCTCCATAAGATGCTCCACCGAAGACTCGTCGGTGACGTCCACCTGAGCGATGTGGATGCGGTCCTGAAACTCGAGGTCGTACTTCCCCAGCACCTCCGTCAGCCCATCCGGGCTTATGTCGGAGAAGACGACCTTCGCTCCTTCCACCAGCAGCCGGGCCGCGATAGCTTCGCCAAGTCCCTGAGCCGCTCCCGTCACGATTGCAACCTGTCCTTTAAGTTCCATATTCCCCCGTGAAATCAATCACGCTCTTCAAGCCTTCCCCTTTCTTAGTGGTCACGATGCCCTCGACGATCCTCTCCAGGGGTAAGCGATGGGTGATGACTTTTGCTGCCTCGATCTTTGCCCCGCCCTGGGCGGGGCTTATCAGTTCCAGCGCCTCGACGAACTGCGCTCGATAGGAAGCGTACGCTCCGAAAACAGAAATCTCGCGGTAATGAAGAAGGTTGGAATCGAACGTAATGGTAGGCCTATCTTTAGGGAGACCGGCGAAGAAACTGACCCTTCCCATCTTCGCCGCCATGCGTAGAGCGTCCATCTGTGCCTGGTGAGAGCCACAGGCTACGATCACTACCTCTGCCCCAAGTCCCCCTGTTTCCTCCATAACCTTCTCCACCGATGAGCCGTCCCGTCCGTCCACAATTCGATCCGGCTCGAAGCGCTCCACCATTTTCAGCCGCTTGTCATCAATGTCCACGACGATTGTCTTACCCGCGTCCGCCGTTTTCGCCAACATCAGGTGCATGGAGCCGATTGGTCCCGCGCCGATGACAACCACCGTTTCCCCCGCTGCGATGTTGAGGTATCTCTGCCCGTTGATGCAGCACGAAAGCGGTTCCACCATCGCTGCTTCCTCATAAGGCATCCCCTCCGGCAGCTTGATGACCGCATTTTGCCGGACCCCTTTTGCCGGAACGACCATGTACTCCGCGAAACCGCCCGAATAGTGGTACCCGATGGCCTTGGAGTCCGGGCACATGTTCGTCAGACCTTTCGCGCAATAACCACAATGACCGCATCCAATGCTCGTAACAACCGTCACGCGGTCCCCGGGGGAATATCCCTCCACACCATCTCCAACTTCGACAATATCCCCGGCGATCTCGTGCCCGAGAATTGCCGGAGGAACCACGTTCTTCTGCCCGTGGAAATATATTCTCCCGTCAGTGCCGCAGATTGCGCACGCCTTCACCTCTAACAAAACCTCC
This sequence comes from bacterium, assembly GCA_013203085.1. Taxonomy (GTDB): domain Bacteria; phylum Auribacterota; class JABMQX01; order JABMQX01; family JABMQX01; genus JABMQX01. The sequence continues at coordinate 5,318 of JABMQX010000375.1, forward strand.
CCTTCGCCGCACTTCGGCTTCGGCACCTCCTTGACCTCCATCCTCTCCGGCCCCATGAACACAGCCGCTTTCATCATCTCATCTCTCTCAGGCATATTGTTCTATCTCCCTTCCAGCCCATAAAAACTCGTTGACGTCGCACAAGAAACGCTTTGTCCTCGCTGCTCTCGAACATTCTCCGAAAAATGCCCAAAACAGAGCGGCGCGGACACTGAAAATCCAGCTTCAGAGAATCCTTCCTACGGACATCATATCTGTTTCAGAAGCGGATAAAGCTTTCTGTACTTCTCGAATTTCTCCTCGTACTGCTCGACTTTTTCCCTGTTGGGGAAGAATCGCTTTTTCTCTTTCACGAGCAGTTCGACCGCCTCCTGAACGTCCTTATACTCACCCACAGCTACACCAGCAAGCATGGCCACGCCTAAGGACGCCGCCTCGCTCACGTCTAAAGAAACAACCTCTCTGTCGAAAATATCCGCTTTGAGCTGGAGCCATTTCTCCGACTTCGCCCCGCCGCCGATTGCTCTCAGCTCCTTCACCTCCATCCCCGCTTCCTTCATCAAGTGCAGGTTGAGTTTAATTTCGAGCGTGATACCTTCCAGGATGGCTTTGATGAATTCCTCCCTTTTCGTGGCGAGGTCCAGTCCAATAACCGCGCTCGTCGGGTTTGGGTCAAGATGGGGAGTGCCCGTCGAGCCAAAATGCGGAAGAAGCAATATCCGCGTCGGCTCGTCAGGAAGACTGCCGAGGATGATTTCATAGGGATCAACGCCCTGCCGCTCTGCCTCCGCTATATCCTGCTGCCCGAACGTATCCCGGAACCACCTCAGGAGACAGCCGCCTGTGAAATTGTAAGCCAAGCAAACGTACATTCCCTCAACGGTGTGAGGATAGGAGCAGAGGTTATTCTCCACAATCTTTTCGTTGACAATATGCTCGGTAAAAGCAGCAGTAATGCACTCGACCGTGCCCGTGGCATCCATGGCGAGGTTCGGCGAGATCACACCTGACCCCAGCGCGCCCGCCGGCTGATCGTGTCCCCCAGCCACCGCGAGAGCCCCCTCCGGCAGCCCCAGTTCCTCCGCCACCTTCTTTCCGATCCTGCCGACCTCGGCTCCGCTGGGAAGCACTCTCGCCAGCCGCTCCGTGTCGAAATCTATCTCCGCCAGCATCTCCTCGGACCAATCCCCCTTCTCGATGTCGAGCATCATGCTGCGACCCGCAAGGGAGAGGTCAATGGCCGGATCAAGCCCCAGCTTGAAATACGCAAGATCCTCATAGAAAAGAAACTTCCACGCTTTGCCGTAAACGTCCGGCTTGTTCTCCTTCAGCCAGAGCAGCTTCGGGGTCGTCGAAATGTGGCTCGGCGGAATGCCCGTTATCCGGAGAACGTCCTCGCGCCCGAATTTGTCAATCCAC
>JABMQX010000376.1 GCA_013203085.1 bacterium
CGTCCTCTGCGTGCTCTGCGGTTCCATCCTGAGCCGCCGGTGACTGAGGGGTTACCGCCTCTCCTTTCTTTTTCTTGACAAATGGGAGCGTTTTTTGCTTTATGATTGCCAGTGAAAGAGGCTAATCTACGTCCAGGGAAACAAGGGACTTGCCAGTGCATCTCCGTGTTTCAAAGGGTCAGATTTAATCGCAGTGCAGGCAAAAGAAAGGATAGGTGTCATGGGCGGAAAGAATGCAATTGATCGTCGTGAGTTTCTGAAACGAACAGGTGCGCTCGCGGCCGGCGCCGTAGCATTTCCTTATGTGGTCAGGTCTTCTGCGCTTGGCATGGCTGGAGGCCTCTCTCCGAGCAACAGGATTACCATGGGCGCCATCGGCGTGGGAGGTATGGGCACGGGTGATTTGCGGGGCTTCCTCGGCAAGAAGGAAGTACAGATGCTGGCGGTGTGCGACGTTGACAAGAGGCATCGCGACAGGGCCAAGAACATAGTTGATGCTAAGTACGGGAACAAGGACTGCGACGCCTACAACGATTTCCGTGAAATCATTGCGCGTAAAGATATTGACTCGGTAATGATTGCGACGGTTGACCAGTGGCACGCGATTCCGGCAGTTATGGCGGCAAAGGCGGGCAAGGATATTCATGCCCAAAAACCTCTGGCGTACAATATTGCCGAGGGGAGGGCGATTGTTGATGCGGTCAAGAAACACGGCGTCGTGTGGCAGACGGGTAGCCAGCAGCGCTCGGACAGGAGATTCCGTTTTGCGTGCGAATTGGTGCGTAACGGCTGCATTGGTAAGGTGCATACCGTCAAGGTGGGTCTTCCGAACAGAAACAGCGTTCGCGGAGGCAGTACGGACCCCTGTGATCCGCCGGAGGGCTTTGACTATAACATGTGGCTGGGGCCTGCTCCCTGGGTTCCGTATAATCCGAGCCGGTGTCACTGGAACTTCCGCTGGATCAAGGACTACGCGGGCGGTCAAATAACCGATTGGGCAGGCCATCACTGCGACATCGCCCAGTGGGGCATGAATACCGAGCACACCGCCCCGGTTGAAATTGAAGGGACAGGAATCTGGCCCAAATCACTGCTTTTCAATACCGTCGAGGATTATCGCTTCGTCTGCAAATACAAGGAAGGTTTCACGATGATCGTCGCGGGCCCGTTGCCACAGGGCGTTCGGTTCGAGGGTGAAAAAGGCTGGGTTTTTGTGAACCGCGGTCAAATCGACGCTGAGCCTAAGTCGCTTCTCAAAACTGAGTTCGGTCCGAATGACATCCACCTCTATAGGAGCAACGACCACCAGCAGAACTTCCTCGACTGTGTCAAGACACGTAAGAAGACCGTCGCGCCGGCTGATGTGGCGCACCATTCAATCATGATCGGGCATCTGGGCGTTATTGCCATTACGCTCGAGCGAAAGATTTACTGGGACCCGGAGAAGGAACGGTTCATCAATGACGCCGGGGCCAATGACATGTTGTCCAGGCAGATGCGCGGTCCATGGCAGAAGGTACTCCAGGACGCGGTCTCGTAAATCCGCTCGGTGTTCGGGCTCGAAACGTTTTCGTGATATTGCGGCAGGGTCTTGGGTGAAAGCTCGGTTAGAGTGTTTTCCAGCTTTCGCCCCGGGCATTCTCCCGGCTTTTCAATCCAATAGAGGCAACGGCAACGGAAAAACCCTGCTGGAAGGCGGAAACATTGGGGGAGGTACTGAGAGTTGCCCGCCCGTTGCTTTTCGCTGTGTCAATCCACTGTCAGCGCAATGTTGAGCGTTGAGGAGCCCCCCTCGCCGAACCAAAGGACTCCTTCCTTAACCATGTCAATCTTTAACGTGAAGTCACCGCTCCGGCGGGGCGTTTTCGTCACAAGGTTCACACGGATTTCGCTGCCCGGTCTGACTGACACCGGAAGTTCTTGACGGGCGAAATCCCAGCTCAGGCACTCGCCGACCTCGTTCAAAAGGTGAGCGCCGACCTTCACGGCGTGGGTTTCGCTCGGATAATTGTACCAGACAGCGTCTCCGAGGTTTCTCACTTTCAAGGGGACGCGGATTAGCTCTCCCCTCCTCACGACCAACCGGGTCAGCGACGAAGTTATCTCCGCTTTGTGGCGGTAAGGTTTAACCTCGTGGCGTCTTTCGTCACC
>JABMQX010000377.1 GCA_013203085.1 bacterium
GCTTCCCGGTAGTTCATAACCCTGCCAGGACCTCCTCCGATTGCCGCCGTGCCGCCTCCCTTTGCACTTCCATCCTACCGTGGAACATCCCGCCATTCAATCCCTTTCAGCTCCCCATTATCCCAGCCTCCGCCAACTCGCCACCCCTACACATCACCCTCCCTCACCGCTCTCAGCGTCTTTGCGTTAGCACCCTCTCTCGCAGCCGATTGTCCCGGACCACAGGGAGGCGAAACCCAGCCAATCCCAAATTTCATTGTCGGAGGCGACAGCCTCTGTTAGGATTGGGGGACTTATGAAAGGGAGCTTTCGGACCGTGTCAGCCATGAATGAAAAGAGCCGCCCCGGCAAAACCATCGGAGTCATCCTCGGCGCAGGTAGGGGAATCAGGATGTCCCCCCGCACCGAGCCGAAGCAATTCCTCAATCTGGAGGGGAAGCCAATCTTTCTCTATTCCATCGAGGCTTTCGACGCCTGCCCCTCCATAGACGAAATCCTCGTCGTCGTTCCCCCCGGAATGACCGTTAGGATGAGGTCAATGCTCGAACGCCGGGACTTCAGAGTGCCGGTGAAAATCATGGTCGGCGGGAAAAAACGTCAGGATTCCTCTTTCAAAGCCGTAGAATCGCTGTCAAGAAGAGGCGACGTGGAGATCGTAGCCATTCACGATGCCGCCCGACCTCTCATCAGCTCCGAAACCATCGAAAGAGCCATCCGCCAGGCAAAGAAACATGGCGCCGCCGCCGTGGCAACTAAGACCACCGATACCGTTCTCGAGATCAGAGATGGATTCATTCGCACTATTCCCGACCGGGACGTTCTGTACAACGCTCAGACGCCCCAGGTCTTCAGATTCGACCTCATGCGGGAGGGGCACAATGCCGCCCGGCAAGAGGGCCTGTTTGGCGCGACGGACGACGTACAGCTCGTCCTCAGACTTGGCAGAAAAATCAAGCTCGTCGAGTCGCCCCCGGAAAACATGAAAATCACAACCCAGCGAGACCTTCGCCTCGCTTCTCTGATACTGAGAGAGAGGCTTCGGTCGCGCAGGTGAGCAAAAACCGTTTGGCGCACGAGCGCCGGACGAGCCGAACGAGGAGGATACCGTGCCATGGAAGATGAGATGACCTATTCGAAATCGGGTGTGGAGACTGACCAGGAGGAAGCTCTCATGAAAAGCCTTCTCCAGAATGTGTCCGCGACGTTTTCCTTCAGAGAAGGCCTCGTCGGCAGCCCCGTCCTCGGATTGGGGCATTTTGCGAACGTCCTCGACCTCGGAGGCGGAAAAGGGCTGGCGATCTCTACCGACGGCGTCGGCACAAAAATGCTCGTCGCTGAGATGATGGGAAAGTACGACACCGTCGGAATAGACTGCGTGGCGATGAACGTCAACGACATCCTTTGTCTTGGCGCGGAGCCAATTGCTCTGGTCGCCTATATCGCCGCCGAGAAGCTGGACGCCGATGTCCTCGGCGAAATCGGAAAAGGTCTCGCAGAAGGAGCACGCCAAGCCCGTATCTCCATCTGCGGCGGTGAAACAGCCCAATTGAAAGAGATCATAAAGGGAAAACAGGAAGGAAAGGGATTGGACCTCGCCGGCGCCGCAGTCGGTCTCGTTGACCTGAGGAACATCATCTCAGGAGACGCTATTGAGGAAGGAGATGTCGTCATCGGGTTGGCGAGCAGCGGCATCCACAGCAACGGCCTCACCCTCGCCAGAACCGTCTTCTTCGATAAACTCGGTCTTTCACCCGACGAGCACGTGGCTGAGTTGGGCCGAAGTATCGGACTGGAACTGCTTGAGCCGACCAGGATCTACGTTCCTCAGATCTTGGAAATGCTCCGGCGGGACGTCAGGGTCAAAGCCGCCAGCCACATCACAGGCGGAGGTTTACTGAACCTCGCCCGTGTTCAAGCGCCCGTTGGTTTCACATTAGGTTCACTCCCCGAGCCTCAGCCTATCTTCCGCCTCATACAGAAACATGGCAACGTCCCCGCCGAAGAGATGTACAGGGTGTTCAACATGGGGATCGGATTTTGTGTGGTCTGTCCGGAAGCGGATGTGGATAACGCCATGGAAATAGCACAAAAGCACGCCACACCCGCACGCTGCCTCGGCTACGCCGTGCACGACCCCGAACGAAAAATCACCCTTCCGGAAATCGGCCTTGTCTCACGGGGTAAGAAATTCATCAGATCGTGAGATCATCCTTTCGCCCGTGCGTTCCTCCGGCAGCTCCACAAAGGCGGCCCCGCCGCTGGCGGGGTGCGACATCTCCTCATCGCGTCACGGCGCGAACAGACGCAAGTCCGCCTTGTGCCGGCGCCCAAACGGGCACGCTCGAACAAGCTCGTTAGATCGTCCCGATCTTGATTTTTATTTCCTTTTCCTTCTCTTCCTTCGGTTTCCCCTTAGGAATAACCACGGTCAGGACGCCGTCCTCATAAGAAGTCTTGATTTCTTCGGTCTTGGCCTCGTCGGGGACCGTGAAGCTCCTGCTGAAACTACCGGACCTCCTCTCCCTGCGAACGACTCTGCCTTTTTCGTCCCTGGTTTCCTCCTCGACCTCACGCTTGCCTCTAATCGTGAGAAGGTTCCCCTTGAGGGTGATGTCTATGTCCTCCTTCTTCATCCCCGGCACATCGCACCTGATTGTGATGGCGTCGTCGGTCTCCTCCACGTCCATGTCCATCCGGAACTCCTCTGCCTTCCGGGGCAATTTCGGCATAGAGAAGTCGAGCAGGCGCTCCTCAGGAAAATCCCATTGCCAAAAACGATGGACTTCAGGAAAATCCCGTTCCCGGAAAGGTCGGGCATGAGGAAAGGACCGCCACAACTTACTCTGGGCCTCCCGGAGCTTTCGCAAAACCTCCCGATATTCTTCCTGTGCTTCCTTATCTCCCCGACGGGCCCATGGCCATTCTTTGGCAAAGGGCCGGAACTCTTTCGGTTCCCATTTTCGACCTTCCTCGAATGGGTGTCCGCACATCGGGCAGTATCTCGCACTTCCTTTCGCAATCGCCTCGCACGCAGGGCACTCTTTCTGTCCCGGTGCGGGCTTGGTGATCCGAGGCCACCTCCGTTCGATAATCCTGACCCTCGGCGCCGGAGCTTCTATCTTTTCGCGGGTAATCGTGAAGGTCTTGGTCTCATCTCCCCTTGCCACAGTGATCGTAACTTCGGTGCCCTGCTCGCCCCGGAGCTTCGCGACGATGTCGGTGATGTTGGGGTCATCTCCCACAGGCTCATCGTTGATCTTGACGATCCGGTCGCCCGCCTCAACCCCCACCTTATCGGCTGGCCTCCCATCAAGCGTCTGGACGACGGTTATGAAGCCGTCTGTCTTCGTTATCTCCAGCCCAACTCCGCCAAAGCCCTTGACGCTCTCCTGCTCTCCGGTGAGAAGCAGACCAGTTTCTACGATCTCACTCTTCAGCCCCGCGAAGCCCCACGTCACGAGCCCGAGGGCCCCCGCGACGACCAGAGCGAAAACAATTACCTTCCCTGCAGAAACCTTTTCCATTTCTGACCCTCCTGTATGAAATCAGCCTCCTGTGCCGCGCCTTTTCCCGACATCCCTGTTCAGGAAAGACGCTTTTCGCCTCCACGAAAAGGAACCAAGCCGTTCCGTTCTCGCAGGAACTTGTTACGTCCCGCCCTCCTCTTCTACGACCTTATACGTCCCCTCAGAAGAAGCGGTTCCTCACTTTTGTATTCTTGCCTGCGAATATCTCCCTTGCACACCGGGCAACTTTTCTCTCACACAAGCTGCATCCAAAACTGAGTCAACTCCCATGCCCTGCTTCGATTTTTGAGCATGGTCAGACCTCCCATTTCGCCCGGGGAGAGCCTGCCCGCCCGCCGCCCCCTCTGCTGATGCTCTCAACGCCAGTGAAACCGTTGGGAAACCTTGTCGTAACACCTCAGTTTTGGGGGGAGATGAACTCACCGCGGAGGTCGCAGAGGGGATATCTGCTGTTTTATGATGGGATTCTGCGGCCCCACGGGTTTCATCGTCCGGCTGAGTCTTCGGTCTCTGTAACGCCGCCCCGCCATGGCGGGCAGTCCTGAGGGCGTCTCGCCCTCGGCGGGGGCAGGGGAGTCCCC
>JABMQX010000378.1 GCA_013203085.1 bacterium
CCTGACAGGATAACACGATGCTGCCCGCAGTGATCCGGTCCATCCTGTCATCCTGTCAATTCTCGGACTGCCGATTCGGCGAACCATGAAGGCACCAAGACACCATGGACGGAGAAGTCCGAGCTCCTTCCTGCCTTTGTGTCTTCGTGGTGGCCGCTTGTTCTCTCTGCTGCCTTTCGCGGGGGGATTTTTTTCCCGAAGCACGTCCCCACGCCCTTCCTCTCCATCCTGTTCATCCTGTCAACGCCTCGCGTTGCGGGGGTCACAGACAACGATACGTCACCGTATTTGCCAACACCTGTACTTAGCCCCCGGGCTCGCCGCCGAGACGGTAGAAACGCTTCAAGAGATCGGAAGGGTGCGTACCGGTCTCCGTTCCGTCGTCGAGCCATTCCATGAGGCCGCCAGTGCCGGTGAGCGTGGAGAGAGCGTTCCAGGCAGCGGTGAGGCTGTCGGTGAAGTAGATTGTGTGCGTTGCGTCGGCGATGCTGTGCCATGTGATCCTCGCTCCTTCTGCGATACTGTAGGAGATGCCCTCGATGGCGACGCTGAGCAATCGAACCGTTGCTCCCCAGAAGCCGGACCCACGATTGTAGCTCTCGCTCTCCGAAACATGCACCGGCGAGGGCTGCCCGCACGTGCCTGTGAGAGCATAGCTGGCAGAAGTTGATTGTCCTCCGCCCCCAGACATGACGGACCGAGCAATCCTATAGCTGGCTGAGCTCTGAGCGGAAGCGTGATCAATGTGGGTGCAAGCAACTGCGCACAAAGCGAGGATGATCGTAACTCTCAGACTTTCCTTTCGTTCTCCCCTACATATTTTCATCTCGCACCTCCTGCGGTGAATTGCCCCTCTGGTTTTTCCCTTATCAGTACTTAATGTAGTGCCCCACAAGACGACCGTTCGCGTACTGTAGCCGGACCGAACACAACCCCGTGGTACCGTCCGCTTGACCGAAATGGACTTCAAAACCGTAGTCGTTGTTGTTCGTGCCCGAGATTATCGCTATGTTGGAGGTCCCGTTGGCAGTGGTGCCCGAGTTGCCAGAGGTGGTGGCTCCTTTCTGGGGTTGCCACCAATAGTCACACCAATCCCCTGACGTGTTGGTGAGTTCGATCTCGCCATTTGTCCTATCCCAGTACAATTCTCTATTACCGCCATCGGGGATATGATGGTCCCATTGTTTGTCAGATGAATCTTCCCCATGCTCACGCCATTCACGGATAGATTGCCTGCGACGGTGGCATCTCCATTCACATGCAGCTTTGCCTGTGGACTTGTCGTCCCGATGCCGACGTTTCCCGTGTCGCCCCGTATCGTCAAATCCCAACGGCTATTTGGGTAGTTGATGATATGGAAATTGTTGTTGCCGGTATTTGTCTTCCCCACGTCCGTCGATTTCCCAGGCACGCCGCATAACGCTTAGACGGTCGTAGCCGAGCGACCGCAACAGTGGCACAACCCACTGTTCCCGGGTCTCCGATGTGCCGGTCTCGCCATTTTTCAGGCGGCTCTGAGCATGCTTGAAAGCGTCCCAATACGCCCGAGTGTCCGACCACGCAGCGGCGACCTTGGCTCAGGAAAGAGGGTGGCTGTTCCATCCGGCCGACGAACAGTCAGGCTCGACGACGGTTTTGGTGGTTTGAGCGGGCGCACGTTTTTCGTGGGAACGGTCGTTTGACTGTGGTATACTGCTTCGGGAAAATGTTTGTAGTTATGCACTAAGTGCGGTTTTTTCTACTGACCTTCAGCAGCTGAGTTGTGGGATGAGGAAGTTCTCGCTAGTTCTTTTGTCGGCCGTATTGATCACAATGTCCCAGTCCTGGGCCGTGGTCATCAACGAGATCATGTACAACCCCGCCGGGGGAGGGGAATCGCTGGAGTACATCGAGCTATACAACGAGGAGATTGTGCCCTTCGACCTCGGGGGCTGGCATTTCTCAGACGGCATAGATTTCGCTTTCCCCGAGGGGACGGTCATGTCGCCGCACTCGTATCTCGTCGTGTGCAAAGACGTCCGTGCCATGCGAGACGCCTACGGGATCAGCAATCTGACGGGGCCCTTTGGTGACATTCTGAGCAACGGCGGGGAACGAATCGAGTTGGCGAATTCCTATGGCGCCGTAGTGCGAAGGGTGAGGTACAGCGACGAGTACCCCTGGCCGGCTGCCGCCGATGGCACCGGACATTCCCTCTCGCTTCTTAGCCCCCACCTGGAGAACGATAGTAGGGAGAGCTGGGGAACCAGTCCTTTCGTCGGGGGGACACCGGGCCGTGACAACACTTCGACCACGATCATCGAACGAACCCATTACATCAAGCTGGGAGAAGAATGGAGGTATCTGAAGGGAACGCAGGAAGCTTCCAAGCCCATGGATGCCTGGAGAAATCCGCTTTTTAACGATTCCGGATGGCCGTCCGGCGACACCCCCATGGGATATGGATTCACAGACTGCGCGACTTTGCTGGATGACATGCGCGGCTCTTACATTTCCGTCTTCATGAGAAAGGAATTCAACGTCGATGATCCCGGGAGCTTCAGCAAGCTTCTCTTAACCATAGATTACGAAGACGGATTCGTGGCGTACCTCAATGGGGAAGAAGTTGCGAGGCGGATGTTGGGTCTTGCTGGTAGCACCGTTTACTACAACACGGCCGCGGACCCCCACGAGGCGGGAGTGCCGGAAGAGATTGATATTTCCAGTTTCATATCGCTCTTAGTGCCCGGCGCCAACGTGCTGGCAATTCAGGCACATAACTCGACTTTGAAGAGTGGAGACTTCCGCATCGCTCCGGAGCTGATCGTTGAGGGAACCGTCAACGTGGCCCCCGCTCCACCGGTAGTCATCAATGAGATTCGAGCCGACGGCGGTGACTGGAGCTGGCTCGAGCTGCACAATCTTTCCGCGAAAGACGCGGACATCGGCGGCTGCTATCTCAGCGACGATCCGGGCGACCTCTTGAAATCCCAGATAGCCCCTGGGACAGTTATCCCATCGGGCGAATTCAGAGTCTTCTATTCCATGATGATTGGCATCTCTTTGCCGAGGGAGGGGGGAACCGTCTATCTCACCTCTGCAGACGGGACACGAGTTCTGGACGCTTCTGCGTTCGAGGAAGAGACGGCGGATGCAAGCCGCGGCCGCTATCCCGACGGCGACGAGAGATGGTGGGCGATGGTGAATCCCACCCCGGAGCAACCGAATCAAGTCTCAGTCGAAACAAACATCGTCATCAACGAGATCATGTACCACCCCGCTTCCGGCGAAGAGGAAGACGAGTATGTCGAGCTTCACAACAAAGGTTCTTATGCCGTGGATTTGGGTGGGTGGTCCTTCACGGACGGCATCAGTTACGTGTTTCCGAAAGTCACGATCCCGGCTGGCGGGTACCTGGTTATGGCAAAAGCCCCCGACGTCATTATGGAGATATACGGGATCACCAACGTCTTGGGTCCGTTTGTCGGCGCCTTGCGGAATGAAGGGGAACGGATTGAGCTTCGCGATACCCTGGGCAACGTCGTGGATGAAGTTCACTATTACGATTGGGGACGCTGGCCCATGTGGGCCGGAGGGGGAGGATCGAGCTTGGAATTGATTGACCCGCGGCAGGACAACGACATTCCGCCCGCGTGGGAGGCAAGCGACGAAACAGGGAGGGCCGAGTGGAAATACTTCCAGTACGAGGGCACCCGCGGGTCCGGCGTGCACGGCACCGGGGTGTCTGAGTTTCACATGTTCCTCATGCACAGAGGGATTTGCTATATCGATGATATTCAGGTGCTGGATGGCAAAACGAATTACCTCGCCAATGGCACTTTCGACGCGGGAACAACATCGTGGCTCATCGATGGAAACCACATCCAATCGCACTGGACTACCGAAGATTTTCACAGCCCCCCCGGGTGTCTGAAGATCGTGGCAACGGGCCGCGGGGATACCGGGGTCAACCGCATCGAATGCGACACAAGCCCCAGCTTGCGAACCGGCAGGACCTACAAGGTTTCCTTCTGGGCGAAATGGCAGCGTGGCATTGACCTCCTGATGACCCGATCCTGGAACCACACGATGGCAAACGCCAACCGCCTGGAGATGCCGGGACGGCTCGGGACACCCGGAGAAGTTAACAGCGTTTATCAACAGAATCTCGGGCCCTTGATCTATGATGTGACCCAGTGGCCTATTGTGCCGACGTCCCAGCAAAACGTGAGGGTAAGAGCAACGGTAAGCGACGCCGACGGCGTGGACTCCGGGTACCTCTTCTACAAGAACGACGGCTCATCAAAATTCATGATGGCGAGGATGGTTGACGATGGAAAGCATGGAGACGGTGAGGAGCAGGACGGCGTTTACGGGGCCTCAATCCCCGCTCGGGGAAACAACACCATCGTGTGCTTCTACATCGAGACTGTTGACACCCTGGGGGCCGCGTTGCGGTTCCCCTCGGACGCACCCACAAGAACAACTCTTTATCGCGTGGAGGATAGTCGCCCCAGCACCAACCTCAACGTGTATCGCTTACTGATGTCGGCGGAGAACCGGGCAGAGCTGGACAGCCGGCAACCCCTCAGCAACGAGCTCCTGGACGGAACCTTCATCTTCAACG
>JABMQX010000379.1 GCA_013203085.1 bacterium
TGAACAATGATGATCGCAGCACATGCGTCGCGGACCGCCGATTTGAAAACTTCCCTGGGGTGAACTAAGCTGGCGCTGAGTGTTCCCACGGAGATCGTTTCCACCTTCTTCACGCGGTTTTTCACATCGAGGTACAGGGCCTTGAAACATTCCTTCTCCTGAAGACGCATCTCATCGGCCAAAAGAGCAAAAACGTCTCGTGAGCTCCTGATGACGGGCTTCTCCTCAGGCCGGAACTGCGATAGCCTCTTGGCGATGTCGAAGGCGGCCTTGATTTGAATCGCTTTTGCCGGCCCAATGCCGTCAATCTGACACAGTTGCTCCAGAGATGCCGCCGCCAAGGACTTCAGGTCGCGGAACTTGAGAAGAATACGATTCGCCAGGCCCACAGCGGAAACGCCCTGCTTACCCGTCCGCAGGATAATGGCGAGCAGCTCAGCATCTGATAGGGCTTCCGGGCCCAGTCTTTCGAGGCGCTCCCTGGGCCTCTCATGGACGGGAAGCTCTTTGATCTTGAAATATTGTTTCGCAGCCTCGGTCATATTTCCCCCGGAAACAACCGCCGCCCCTAAGCCAATCAAGCCTTAGACGGCGCGGTGCCTCGCTTTAGCGGCAGCAGGGACAACCAGAATAACTTAGTAATAGTTCAATCACTACCCGCCTTCTTCCCGCTCGTTACTGAGCTCGAATAATGCTCCTATGATTTTGTGTATCTGTCTTATATCGCTGGTGTTGACTCGCATTGGCGCTTCTACGTCATTCGGATTAACGGCAGACAAAATCCATTCCGAATGGGAGGGGTAGCAGCACTTTATCACTGTACCCACATCGGTAATGTCGATGCACGCAAGTTGCCCGCTATCAAGCTCCGACACCTTATCTAATTCGCGCACGAGGGCAACCTGGCGATCCCTTAGTATGGGTTTCAAACAGTCTCCCTTCACGCGCACTCCAAGGGCGTGTTCAAAGGCCGCAGACGGGAAACTGCGTGGTACCCATTCGTCTCCCACGCGTCCGACCTTGTTAGCCGCCCTAAATAGAACGCCAACGATACGACGCATTGAATGCTTTCCCTCTGTAAGATTTATCGGCCCGTATGGCTCTGTGGGGTTTGCTGCTTCGAGGAACACGTTATGATCATCATCAGTCCAATATCTGCGCACATATCTTTTGCCATCCTCGGTTTCAACCACAACGAGGTCTCCATCCTCTGGTGGATTATCCACAGGATCGAGCAAAAGACATTGGCCAATTTGCGCGATAGGCGAAATCGTGTCCAAAGTGATGATTGCTGCTTGGAGTCCTGCTAATTCTGTCGTTAGATGTTCTCCCCACAATACTCCCACTCCGTTGTGGGCCGCCGCGGCTGTGCCGACAATATTGAGTTCGCAAGCCTCCAGACGGTCCTTCAGTGAGAGAACTTCAAGAGTCGGCCTTGCATCAACCGCACGCCCCAAAAGATGGTGCTGGTAAAGCGTTTTGAACCTATCTATCTCGTGCCAAACCGCTTTCTCGCACTTCTGTAAGACCGTGAGGCCGTCCCTCACATCGGTCTCGGCTACCTCTTCATCGTGGGCGGGCGAGTGCATGACGCGCCGAAACTCAACACTTTTAAGGGCAGCGACGACCTCATTCCGCTCGGCTGTCGCCACGTTAGGATCCGCGATTCTCGCATACGCTTCGACCGTACCGGGGATGTCGTTGAATTTCGCGAACGGCTCGGGACAATACCCGCTTAGCGTGGCAAGGGTTCGCTCAGCCCAGCGCCGCAAATTGATGCCCACCTCTCGCCACGAGCAACCCCGCTTGACCAGCGATCTATCAACCCTTTGCAGCAAGTCCCCCGGCTCGAATGCCACCGAATCGGCTTCGCTCCGGCGCGGGGGCATCTGCAAACGTTCTGCGTCCGCAAAGACGGGGACCGCAATCTTGAAAAAGCTCTCATAATGCGTGGCAAGTAGGACCTGTTTCTCCCCAAGCAACGGTTCGATCAGGTGATCCACGAACCGTGCGTTGTGTTCCTTATCCAGGGCTAACGAGGGGTCATCGAGTACGACAACGCCCAAAGACCCTGTTGATTTCTCCAGCAGGGCAAATACTAACGACAAGGTCAGGGCGCGCATGCGCCCCTGGTTGCAGAAAGGGCCCACGGGAACACGTTCACTACCAGCGAGCACGTACACGTTCATTTCGTCCTTTATGTTCGGGTTCGCCGCATGTCCGGTTGTTAACATGTCGAAGCAGAGAATCTCGTTGTCGTAAAGACGCGAGAAATGCCCCCTCATTTGACTCTCCAGCCTTTTAACTACCGCAATAACCTCCCCACGCACGCCCTCGCCCACCTGTTTCGTGGCGTCTGCGGCCTCAGCAGCGATCCTGTAGATAAGCATTCGCCGGCCGATCTGTCCCATGTTTTTCTGGACGCGCTCCAAACTGCCAGTCGTCCTGTCGACACTCGTTAACCATGTGACATCTCGGCTGGCTGCACGCGCCCTCTCGAAAATCGCTCTGAACGAATCCCGCTGCTCCTCCCCGCGTTCCGCGACGACCAGCCTCGCGAGCGAATCGTCTACCTCTCGACGAGACTTGATCACCGACCGACACAATTGGATGTATCGCCTGGCTGCATAAACAGCGTGATCCAGCTCGGTGAAAGTGTCGGGAAAGCGAGTGGCATACGTTTCGGCGAACTTCGGTCTTTCGACGTCCCTTTGTACATGGGCACTGTCGGCTACGGACCGCACATCGTTGTCAAACGCTTCCGCAATCGGAGACAAACAGCCTGTAAATCGTTCCTCCTTCAGTGCACGCCAGTCGAGCCAAATTCTTTCAGAAAAGGTCTTTGCCGCTTCTCCACGCTTTTCACCCGGGACCACCCTCTCCAAAGCGGCTACCAGCCCCCGTTCCATATCCTCAATCCGCGGCCTCAAATAGGACCTCGCGGCTAATGCACGCAACGCCTCCAGTTGCGCTTTAACGTGAGGAACCGGGCTCAAATCCTGCGTGCATACCGGACAGTCGTTTGATCCCTCCGGAAAATGCTCGGCCGCTGCCAGCATCAACGACGCCCTCCGTTCTTTTTTCTCTTCGATAGCCCACTGTAGTCGCTCACAAACCTGTTTCCTCGCGTTCCCCTCAAATTCGCGCAACTTATCCTCAAGTTCCTCAAGCTGGGTCTCCGATGGAACCACGAAACCAAGACTGCTGGGGAAGAGTTCGGCTAAAGGCTTCTTAAGCTCGTCAATAGCTGTTTGGACTTGTCCAGGAAGGTTGTCAAACTTGTCCCTATCCGCCATGTAATCCGGGTCGGCCTGATCCGGCATTTTGATTCCTAGCCCCTCGGCAACCTCCTTCTTCGCTTTGTGGATCGCCGCCCCTAGCCATTCTTGGAGAGCTTTGACATCCTTTAATTCTCTTGTGTCTGGTATTACGGCCTGATATTGCCGCAAGGTCCTCAGAGCCTCGGTCGATGCCTGCTTGAGCGTCTGAACCACATCCGCGATTCTTGCTTTCTCCGCCGCCAATTCTGAATTCTGAATGCTCGTTGCCGCAGTGCGCAACGCCCTCCCTACCCTCTCAGCCAGTCGAGTGATCCGTTCCAGGTCATCAAGCCCCACAATCTCAGATAAGGTGTGGACCAGGTCCTTATTCTTTCCAAACCGCATGTGCGAAACCCTCGCGGGCATGAGCACGTGGAGTTCAGCATCCAGCTCATCTATGCCCGCATCGTCCAGCGCCTCAATCTGCGCCCAGTCTGCCCCGTCCGGGGACTTCGCCAACCCGGTACTACTGTGCCTCCGTATCCATATTTCCTTCGCCCTACCCGTAGAATCCTTGCCAACAAGCTGCATTTCCACCCAATAGTCATCCCCAGGCGAGGTGCTTCCTCCGGATTCGTCCATGAGTGCTAGCGCGTCTGGCCGTTCCATGGGGCTTGGCCGTCTTTCGCTGACAGGAAACACCTTAACATTCTCGGGTACTGACGGTGGACAATCGTCCCGGAATATCCGCCGTGTCAAACACCAGCTTATTGCGCCCAGCAACGATGATTTGCCACACCCGTTTGGACCATATAATAGATGCGATTTTCCACCGAAATCATATTCCCATTCCATACCAGCTGGTGCAAGCCCACGGAATGAACAGGCCCTAAGCCATCCGATCCTCCACCCGATTGATTCGCCCCCGCCTTGGTTTACCGGTTCCTCGCGTTCGCAAGTACCTGTTTCCCCATCCTCACTTTCGCTGCGCTTAGCCTCTCTTTCTTCAAGAAGTTCTAGAACCTTGTCAGCGAGTCCTCTTCCACTGAGGCCTTCTAACACTCGCAGATTCTCAGCAAGGATGGAAAGCATACTCGCCTCTTCATCGCTGAACACGTCAACCGTACTTCCGCCCAATTCGACCGATTCGTTCGAAGTCAGGCGAACAACCAGTTCTCGTGTGCGAGCATTTAGGTTGTCGTACACCGTTTTGCCTCTTACCTCCTCTTACACTGTGCGCATCCTGAGATTCCCTTCGATCGCAAAAGATTCCTATTCGTCGCTCCCCAGAGTGCTATCCTTTCGCCGGCTCACTCCTCGAAAAAGCCCCTCGCGGCCGCGGCCAATTCTGCGGGCACCTCTGCGCAAATGAGGATGTCGTTCCCCTCATATTCCTTGCTGATGATATTGCCCTGGCCGTGAATCAGGGAGACGAGCCCAGATTCGCTTTGCGGGATTCTCAGCCTCA
>JABMQX010000037.1 GCA_013203085.1 bacterium
CATCAAGGACCCTGATTTGCCCTCGGCCGATCGCTGCCAGTATGTTGCTCAACCGGTAGTTGTAACCGATCTCGGAGTGCTGGTAATGGGGGGCGTCATCCCTCGCCTGCGTTGCGAGAAAGCGCGCCTCTTTCATCAGCTTCCTGTCTTCGGAGACAATCATTCCGCCCGAGGAGGTCGTGATAATCTTGTTCCCGTTGAAGGAGAAAATGCCCGCAAGCCCCATGGAGCCAGTTCGTTTTCCCTTGTACGTCGCCCCGAGTGCTTCCGCGGCGTCCTCTATGACGGGGATGTCGTACTCGTCGCAAGCCTCGATGATTGGGTCCATATCGGCGCTTTGCCCGTAGAGATGGACAACTACGACGGCTTTCGGGAGCTTTCCGGCGTCAGCACAACGATGGAGCTCTCCCCGGAGCAACTCCGGGTCCATGTTCCAAGTGCGAAGCTCGCAATCAATGAAGACCGGGCTGGCGCCTTGATAGACAATCGGCGTGGCGCTCGCGCAGAAGGTGAACGACGAGCACAAGACTTCATCGCCGGGTCCCACACCGAGGATTCGCAAGACGAGATGAAGCGCCGCAGTCCCGGATGAGACAGCGAAGGCATGACCTGCCCCATTCAGTTCGGCAAACTCCTTCTCAAAGGCGTCCACCTGCGGGCCGAGAGGGGCAATCCAGTTGCTCTCAAACGCCTCCTTCACGAATTCGAGCTCGAGCCCTGACATGTGAGGCGGCGATAGATAAATGCGCGGACGGGATTTGTTCATTTATTCTGAGTCTATCCTCCCACCTCCAGAGCCGTGCCTGCTGTTCCTGAAGGTCTCCTGTCCAATAGTCCGCCGAGCACATTGAGAGGCGATGAAGCAATCACACTCTGCTACGCCTCACCTCGCCACGGGCAACTGCCTGGCTGGTATTCCTACGACACACGCACCATCGGGCACGTCCCGGGTAACGACGGCGCCGCCCCCAACTATTACTTCCCGGCCGATGGTTACACCGGGGAGCACCTTTGCGCCAACGCCCACCAGCGACATGTCACCCACTCGCACCGCTCCGCAAAGGACAACCCCCGGGGCGATATGCACGAAATCGCCGACGTGGCAATCGTGATCAATAGAGCTTCGAGTGTTTACCACGCTATGGACGCCGACATGTGTGCAGCAGTTGATCACAGCACCCGCCATTACAGCGGTCCCTTCTCCAATTGCCGTTTCCTCACCCACAATCGCGGACGGATGGATCGCCCGGACATATCCGACGCCGAGGTCACCAAGCTTCTGCCAAACGCGATACCTAAGACCGTTATCGCCAATGCCTATTACAAAAGCGCTAATCCCGTCCCAGAGTCGAGGCAGGTCTGCGAACGTTCCCATTACCTGTTCACCGAGCAATCTTTGCCCTCGCGTCGTCGCGTTATCGTCTATTATTCCTGCAATCTCATATTCATGGCACTTATGGACGATATCAATAATGACCTTGGCGTGTCCGCCTGCGCCATAAATCATCACGTTTTTCATGGCTGCTCCGTCCCGTCGCTCTCGGCGACGTTCATCTCCGCCGGGGTTGAAATCCGCACCCCCGGTTCATTCCGCCCGTTGCCGGTTTAATCCACGCTGCCCATGAACGGCTTGTTAAACTCACCTTTCTCCCATATCCCCTCTCGTTTTGCAACCATCTTAAATGTTATGAAGAGAATCTTCACGTCGAGCCTGAGCGACTGATGATCCACGTACCACACATCGAGCGAAAACTTCTTCTCCCAGGTGAGTGCGTTGCGACCATTGACCTGCGCCCAACCTGTGATTCCAGGACGAACCTCGTGCCGCCGCGCCTGGGTGGGAGTGTATCTGTCAAGGTACTCGATCAGGAGGGGACGGGGTCCCACGAGGCTCATATCACCTTTGAGGACGTTCCAGAATTGCGGGAGCTCATCAATGCTGAGTCCACGGATGAATCTCCCCAGAGGCGTCAATCGATCGGAGTCGGGCAGCAGTTCACCGTCAGGTCTTCGCTCCTCCGTCATGGTACGGAACTTGTACAGCCGAAAGATGCCGCCGTGAAGCCCCGGCCGCTGCATGACATACATCACCGGCTGACCCATGGTGAGCCGAATCAACAATCCGCCGATCAAAAGCACAGGGCTAAACAGCGCCAGGCCGAGTGCCGCTCCGAAAACATCCACCACTCGTTTCAGATGGAATTCTCTTTCTACGACCATTGTGCTTGGAGGTCTTGAGAACGTTCTGGGCCGGGATCTTCAACTACGCTCGCCCACCAACTATCTCAATTCACGTTAATACTCTGATGATTAGTGAGTTACACGGCTCAACTGTTCCTGGATGAGTCCGTCGCTCCCTCATACAATCGCTCCAGCAATCGGTTCAATCAGCGAGACTTGTCGAACCTCGATCCGCAAGAATCTCGATAGCCGCCCCCCGGACAAGATGTTAGCTCCACCTCTGCCATCATAGTACTCGGTTCCAAAGCTCTATTCCATATCTTCCTGCCAACATGACCGGCCGAAGGACATAGTAAAATGGAAAAAAAAAGTCGGGCAATGGGAGAGATTCCCATTCTAACCGGGTTGGGGTCATCACTTGACAAGCGTATCGGAAACAATAATAGATTAGTTCCCACGCATCATCTCTCAGCTTCAAATGGAAAAGGAGCCCTTCAAGGTGGCCTGATGGAGCTGTCGCCCCCCGGAAAAGCCGTTCGCAGACCTGCCTGCCGAGTGATTTCACTGCAGGGTCTCCCTGCACGGTTCGCAGCACTTTCTCAGGGAGAACTGCCCCCAACAGATCGCTCGCCAGGAACAGGCCGAGAAAAAGCATTCGCTCACTGCCGAGCCTCCTGGCCCGGTCCATGACGCGTTGCCAGTTCATCCTCTTATGAACGCCGACGAGTTCCGCGACGTCACAGATCCACTCCAGCCGTGCCCAGCGCTCCCTTGAACCGTGCACGCAAAGTATCAAAAGCAAATCCTCTGGAGAAAAAGCCAAGACTTCCTTGCCGCCGAGGGATATGGGTTCGAGATACTCCCAAAAGCGCTCAGCGTCGAGACGAGAGGAGAAGTACTTCGGTACTATCCTCCAGTGAAGCTCCACAAGAGTCCTGCCGTCGCTATGCCTTAGGTCGTAGTGGTAGTGGGATTCGAGGTAAGAAGCCTCCTGCGTGCGAGTTAGCGGGAATTCCGGCACGTATCCCTGGGAAATCAGTATCTCTTTTGCTCTCACAACATGCTGTCGGGGAACCAGAATATCCAAATCACAGAACTGGCGGAGCGAAACGTCCCCGTACACTGACTCGGCCAGAGAAGGGCCTTTGAAAGGGACCGCAGGGACCCGGTGAGCATTGAAATAACTCAATATCTTCAGTAACTCCCGAGTGAACAAAAGGTTGCGCAACGCGTTGGCGTAGAAATAGTCCCGGAGTTCGCGCATGGTCCCCTCGGGAACGGCTTCCGGACAAGTGCTCGTGAGACTCCGATAGACGAGCGGAACAACGCCGTGAGAAATCGAGGTGTGGAGCAGATACTCCCAATCTATCTCATTCCGCAAGAGGGTCCCGACCCGTTCGGCTCTCTCGGCATTCATGCTCATCCGCGAGCAAGATAGAAGAAGGTCAATTTCAGTGCGATTGCCCGTCACACCGCTATCGCTGAACGCCATCCGAACCTCGCTTCTTTCTGATGACTTAACTCCCTGAGGCTTGTCGAGTTGGAACGATCGAAAAGTGGAAGTTCTAATCGATGCCAAGGCGGCGAATGCAGGGCCGCCCACCAGGATACAAAACTGGTCGTCCAGTGGTGAGGGTCGCGAACACAAAACGTTGGAGAACCTCTTAAGCGGTAGATGGATTCGTCCGCCTGCGCTCCCTCTTCCTCAAAGACTGAAAAATGGCAATAAGCTTCTGGGCCTGTTGTCCTCGGTCGAAGTGCGCGGCCACGTATGTTCGAGCGTTCCGCCCGTGGCGCCGACGGAGCTCAGGGTCCCTGTAGTAAGCCAGAACAGCGTCAGCGAGGGCTTCCGGGTCCCCGGGTCGAACGAAGGTCCCCCCCTCTGCGGTTTCGATGACCCCGCGGATAACGCCATCAATCGCCAGGACAGTGGGCCTGCCGGACGCCATGTAGTCCAAGACCTTATTAGGGTATCCCGTACCGAACATCGGAATCGGTTTGAGGATCGCCACACACACATCCGAGGACGCGAGAAAGGCGGGTATGCGGGCTTTCGGTTGGGCGTGGATGAAGTGGACGTTTGACAGCCCGAGATGCTCCGCCTGACGGATCAGGTTGGGACGATCCATCCCATCCCCCACGAGGACGAAGACAACATCGCGGTATTCTTCGAGGCGCTTCGCTGCAAGGAGCAGCGTTCCCAGGTCGTTGGCCGGGCCGTGGGCGCCGGCATAGAGAACGACAAACCTATTCTCTATCCCCAAGTCCCTCCGTATCTCTTTGCCTTCATCGGACGGTCGAAACATGCTCATTTCAACGCCGTTCGGCACCAGCTCAATCTTCTTGTCGGGCACGCCACAATCCAGCAGGTGCCCAATGAAACCCGATCCGTTCACCAGGATTCCATCAGAGCAGCGATAGAGAAACTGCTCCACCGCTCGAGAGATGCGTATGAGTAACCGGTTGCGCAAGATACCCATTTCAATGGCGAAGTCCGGCCATAAGTCGCGCACCTCGAAGAGGTATGGCACGCCCTTGAGCCGTCCTGCCAGCCACGCGGAGAGGCCCTGGAAAATCGGGGGGGAAGTGCCCCAGACAACGTCCACATTCTTCACCAAAAGGCAACCAAGGAATGACGACAACATGAAGCTCAAGAAGTTTATTATGCGGCTGGAGAAACTACGGTGAAGAGCCGGGTACGCCCACGTGCGATAGACTTCGATCCCGTCCACGTGCTCGCGAGCCAACCAGCGGCCGCGGGCTGAGGGGAGAACCCGCCCGGTCAGATAGCTCACGGTGCTCGCGATGATGGTAACCTTGTGCCCCTTTCTCGCAATGTGGCGACTGAGCTCATAGTGCCGGGTGCCCCCTGCTTCGTGGGCTGAAACGAAGGCTTGATGGATTAGCAAAATGTGCATAGTCAGTAGTGGACAAGCTTGAAGAGTGCCCTGCATCCCAGGGCAACAGCACGTTTCGTGCGGCTGCGACGATACAATTCCCACCGCCGAGCGAACTTGGCAAAGACCGGTTCACCTGTTAGCCTGTGCATGACCGACAGTTGAACGATGTGCAGGCGTTGGTAGAAAGGGCTGGCCAGCATTTTCATCCGGCTGCCCGATAGCTCGTAGAGAGACCAAAATCCGACATCAAAGCGGTGCAGGTTGTCCTTGAGCGTCCGCACCGTCTCGGCGAAAAGACGCTCCGCCTCTCGGCTTCGTGTATAGAGATAGTAGTCATACACGCCCCACATCGCCCAAACAAAGCCGTTCAGGACGTGTGTTGGAGGATCAATAACAGCTTCCTCAAGCCAAGTGTACCCCTTCCCATCAATATAGGACACTCCTCCTTCGTCAGTCGTCTTCAGGAAAGTTTCGAATGACCGCTCGGCGGCTTCCAGGTAAGCTGACCTGTCTGTTTCACGATGCGCTCGCACAAGGAGTGATAGGCCCAGGCCTTGCGCCAGTGCAGAGTACCATGGGGCCTTCAGGAGCGTCCGGTAATCCCAATCGAAATGATAGTTCCAAACCCAGAGGCCGGCCGAGTTCTCCTCGAGGTTAGCAACCAGCCAGTCGGCAACGAGCAGGAACCTCCGCCGGCGACCCGGATCTCCCATGCGGCAGAACAGATTGTAATTACCCAGGCCGTACTCGGCGATCGCTGCCGGGCTGTGTTGGAGTCCAACGTGGCCGCCATAGTTCAGTAGCGGAATGCCCTTTGCATCGTACTTACCGCTATAATCCGCCTTGGCAATACAAGGTGTGTAATATTCGCCTATCTTCGAGGGGGAGAAACTGTCGTTGACCTCCGGCTCTTCATGCCACTCAGTTATCTGGCTCGGCCGCCGCAGAATATAGGTGGCGATAATCCGGCGGTAATATTGGAGACGACGCCGAATTGCCACAAGCGGCGCTCGAGGAGGCGAGGCCGCATGAGTCATCCAGCATCCCCCCGGTTCAACACCGGTCCTCTGATGCGGTCAAAGGCCCGCTCGTAGATGCGGCGATGCATCTCGCAGATATGAGTCCAGTTCATTGTCGTTTCGCTCGTTTTGAGGGCAGCCCGGCGCATTGCACGGAGCTTGTCCTCACCTTCGAAAACGCGAATCAGAGCTTCTGACAGAGCCGAAACATCGCCGCTCCGGAAGACATACCCGTCAACCCCATCATGTACTTGCTCAGGCAATCCCCCGGAATCAGAGGAAACGACCGGGATGCCCAGGGGGAACGCCAAGGCTACGCTGGCGCTCTGGCTTGCCCGGATGTGCGGCTGGACAATGACCGCAGCGTTACTGAGACGTTCGACCATTTCCCTCAAAGGTATGTACCTTCTTTCAGCGTGCACGTAAGGAGAGATGCCCAGACGGTCAATCAGGGTTTGGTATTTCCCCCAGCGATCACGGCAAGGCCCGGCAATGCTCAGGCGGCACGTCCCGGGGAGGCGAGGCCTCGCGAGAGCGAAGGCCTTTATTAAGACATCGAGACCTTTATAGGGGAGAATCGCCCCAAAGAACAAAATGGTCTTGCGGTCGGCATCGCCTTTCGTGATCCGTAAGAGGTCCTGTTCCGAAAGCACGGACTCGAGTACGAGCGCAAAGTTGATAATGGGAATTACGGTCAGTTTGTGCCTGACCACCCCCAGGACATTCACAAGCTGCCGGGCCACATACTCCGTCAACACGACGATGTGGTCCACCAATTGGTACATGGCTCCTGATTGGGCAAGCGCGCGGTGGCTCACGGTGTGATAGATGAACGGATTGTGCGCAGTGTAAAAGACTCGCACTCCACGTTTCCGGAGTGCGCGCATCAACCAGAGCGTAGCACTCGGGAATATGACAAACATGAAATGGACTATCTCAACCTCGCTCCGGCTCAGGCGACGCCAAAGCCGCGCAAGGTCCCAAAAGTATTCGAACGCGCGCAGCATCCGGTGTACCGACACGGGGAGTTTCAGGGCCTTTCTCAGGAAATTGCTGTTGCGGAAGAAGAAGTTTACAGCATTCGACAGCGAAGCCACGTCCTCATTCGCATATTCTGTGGTGAGGAACTCTACATCCATCCCCGATTGCGCCATCCCCTGCAGGAGACAGTAGTCATACTGGGGGAATCTCCTCGTTGCGTCAATGAGTACGATTCTTGCCATCTTCTCAGGTCAGCGGCCCGAACCCCGCAGTGACTCGAGGGCCGGGTCCGCCCGCCGCTTTTCTCCCTTGCCGATAGCGGAATAGGACGCCGTGCTAAGGTAAGTGCGTTACACTTCGGTATAGATCGGCAGTCTCTTTCGCAATGTTAGCCCAACTGTATCGCTGTTTCAGGAGGGCGACATTCTGCTTGATTCTATCTCTCAGAACAACATCGCCAATAAGGGCATCGACCTCATCGCAGAGTTGTCCAACGTTTCCATGCTCGACGAGCACGACATTCACTCCATTTGCCAGCCCAGGAAAAGCTGATTTCGGCGGCGTTGTGACGATTGGAAGTTCGTGAGCTATTGCAAGAATAAGGCTACTTCTCCTTGTCGAGGCGCCGTCCTCAAATGGCAGGACGCAAACGTCGGATATGGACAGATACTCCGATAACTGTTCCGAGTGGCAAGATCCTGTAAGAACTATGTGCTCGGTTATGCCCAGTTGGAGGGCCAGGCTGGCGATGTGCGTGCGGAAGTAGCCCTCGTGGACATGACCGATCAGCAAAAGCTTGGCGGAGGGGCGCCGCCGGAGCAACTGGCAAAAAGCTCGCACAAGGAATACGATGCCCTTTCCGCCTCTGATGATGCCAAAGAAGCTAATGACCGGCGCAGTTCTTCCGATGCCCAGGCGCTCTTTCAGTGCATCCAAACCTCCCGCTCCTCTGCGGACCTGAGGCTCCGCATTCGGCCCTACGGGAATGCAAACCAGCTTTCTCGAGAGAGGGGCGTACGCCGCTCTAAGACTGCGCTCATAACCGGCGTCCACGATGATTATCTTGTGACTTGCCAGAATCCCCGGGAGAAGTCGCAGCTTTGCCCTAAGTCTCAGGTTACCG
>JABMQX010000380.1 GCA_013203085.1 bacterium
GGTGCCGGCCGGTTTGGTGAACCGCTGCGAGCAAGGTTCAAATTGGGTAAGACGCGTAGATGTTCGTGTCCCGTTCGATCCACTCGTCTGTCGGATGGATTTCGTCCACGCCTTCCTCAAGGACTTTGAGGCCGAGGAAACGGCCCAGTCGGCGGATGTCATCCATGTAGTTGTCGCATAAAACGATGCGGTGGAGCCCGTAGTGCCAGTTGTCGGCCATTTTCTGGGCATCCTTCACCTTCGTGGTGAACTTTGTCCGGCACGCTCGGTCCACGTCTGGGATTTCGACGATCTCTCCGGGAGAAGCGAGCATCGTATGGTTCTCGACCAGTTGGGCCATGGTGACCTGTGCCCCTGCCCGTGGCTTCACCTGGAGGCAGGCGCCTCGCTGCCCTTCCCGCTGGCAACGGAGCAAGTACGAACATTGCTTGCCGTTGATGCCGTCCAGCTTCAGTGCGGACGTACAATGGGCATGGATGACGGTGTTATTCGAGGTGTCAATAATGGGGTCCGTGACGAAGCCGGGTTTTCGTTCCGGGGTCAGATACTGAAAGACCAGATACGCCATGCTGGACGAAAGGTCTCCTTCGCAGATGCCGCCCAGCCCTTCACCGTTGAGACGGGAGAAGCCGAGGCACGGATAGGCCGCGTCAAGACCGGGAATGCCCATGCAGTACTGGATGGTGATGAGGTGCGCCTTCTCTTCTTCGAGAATCTTCTTCATTGCCAGATACGTGCGGCACGCCTTCAGGACGTCATCCTTTGTCGGCTCGACAACTTGTTCCGCCTCTTTGATCCAGCGCTCCGCGTCCGCCGCGGCAACCTTTTCATCCGCAGCCTTGTACGCCTCGATGAGCCACTCCCGAGGCAGAAACTTGATTTCCGTGCCGAAGCGGTTCTTGATGCCTTCGGCATACTCCGTGAGCGGCCCACCGTTACGGAAGTCAAGGATTCTGGCGCGCTTCAGGTGGTGAATCGCCCGGAAGGACCGCATCGAGAGCGCGAGGTCGTTGAAGTCGCTGGTAGCCAGCAGCTCGACCTTCTTTCCCTGCTTCTGGAGCGCGGAGAAGGTCGTCCAGTCATGGCCCATGTATGGGAGTGTGAAAAAGACTGTGGGGATGTCGAGCGATAGAAAGTCCTTGACGTATCCCATGATGAACATGCCGAGCGGGATGAGAAGGATGCCGTCCACGTCTCGGAATTTGTCTTTGATTGCCGGCATTTGCTCGGCTCTCATCACATGTCCGCCATCCACGAACTCAATGTCAGCGAAGTGGGGATTGAGTTTCGCGAGTTCCCCTTCGATCCACTTGATGTCATCCTTCGGGTCAATCGTGGGGCTGGGCCAGCCGCTTCGTCCGCCGATGTACACCTTGCCGACGCGAGTTTTGGAGGCTGTCCATTTCGGAAGACCTCGTTCTCCTGCTTTCGCAGCCCTGACAAGTCCGCCACTGGCAGCCATGCCCAGCGCTCCAGCAGCAGTCGCTCCAAGAAATTCCCTTCGTGTCATTCCTTCTTTCATGATGCCCTCCGTATCGTATTGATTTGGATTTTGTTGATTTCGCTCACTCGAAAGTAGGGCGTATATATCGTTTCAAACCTTGATCATTACCGCAAGTGATCGGCGGCCTTGCTTCCGGGGACGCCACCGGACTTCGCACATGTATTAGCTATGTTTGTTCGGTGGTATTTTCTGTTTCTTGATGGCTTTCTGTTCTGGCCACTCCTCTGTGTCTCATCGAACCCGGATCCCAATCTATAGTCAGTTTTCTTATGATTTGCTCAAGCCACCTGGTCTTCTTTCCAATTCTCCATACAAGGATAATGAGGGGAGGTGTTTCCGGGTCTTTGAAGGTTATGACAATCCTTCCAAACCCCATCAGTCTTTCCACAAAGTCCCCTGTATCAACCCGGGAGTTGAAGTCCTCGCGGTTGATATGATGTCCCTCTTCCGTAGGACCTATCTGGATGTTCAGATAATTTGGGGTTATTACCAGGTAATTGAACAGGCCTCTCAGCCATGAAATGAAGATGACCGAAACACCCACGGCGCCAACCAACAAGTAGCTCTGGGGGCTAAACCATATGTTTACCCTCTTGAACAGCCTAAAGAATCCTCCAATCCATCCTCCCATATGCAGCCAGAGAAAAAGCAGGCCAACAGACAGGATCCCTATCAGAAGCAGCTTTATGCTGACAACGAATTCCTCCACAGTCAGGTTCAAGAGGAATATCGCCAGGAATATTCCGCCGATAATCTCTTCGTTGACCCAGCCGGTATAGGAAATGAGGCCAGCGGCCAAAGCCGCAAGGATTGTGGGGATATACAATATCTTGGGTGTCCAGTTGAAAATAGCAAGCCAGTCATGGGTGTCCGGATCGGCAGTGAGTTGCTTGGCTTTCGTTCTTCTGGTGCGGAGTGTTTTCCTGCCCAGGAAAAACAACACAAGAGGCGCCACAAATGCGCCTACCGCTATGTAAATCGCTATTGCCCTGTTCGATTTCCAGTCAAACCCCGAAGCTGTGATTGACCTGATGAGGAACAACACTGTTCCTGTCACGATCATTGCTCCAAGCGCAAAATACAATGCGATCATTCCCTTGGATTTCCAGTTGATTTTGGCCATTCTCATGTTCCTTTCCTGAATGTTGGCTGCAGAAATGGAGGTAAAGGGAGGACCTTCAGGACGCCGCACTGCATTGAACGGGCAGCCTCCAGGGCTTGCACAAGCTCATCGAAGGTCTCAAGAAAGTTGCGTATTGCTAGCTCCTCTTTCAAGAAGTTACCGATAACGTCCTCGGTGAAGGGCTCCTTGACTTCAGAAAGGCGCGGCTCGTAGTCCGGGAAAACATACCGGTCGATTCCGTCCGGATCGAGTTGTAGGGAGTCCACGTCGCCGCTGATTCCTGTTGGTCAACAAATGCGCGGAAGGCTTCGCCTCAAGAAGCCAGACTGAGAAGTCTCGCCGAGGGAGCGTAAGGGCCGCCGCCAGCCCTCCTGCACCGCTGCCTATGACTATTGCATCATAATCTGCTATTTCGGCTTCCTTTCGTTTCAATCACGTTGGAGGACCGGTCGAATGCCCTTCGCTACACTCTCTTGCCTTCCGGGTCGAAGCTGGGGACTTTGAGTTGTTCGCCGCCTTTGAATGCGGATTGATGAGCCACAATCCCCGGCGCGGTCATTGCGAGGGATTCGTAGAGATCAATTGCCGGCTCGCGGTTCTCGACGAGCGCATTGATGAATTCGGCGCAGATGAATGCCGCACTGCCGCCGTGGCCGCTGGCGTGACGCATGCGCTCCGGCAAGCGGTCAGTTTTCCAGTACTGGGGCACGTTCCAGGCGACTCGCCCTTTCCCCTCGATTTCCATGGAGTTGCTCAGCCCGCCGGAGCTGGACATGTAGCACGACATTTCCGTTCCGAACCACTGGGCGCGCTCGCCGCCGGCAGCGATCCGCCAGCAGACGTTCGCCCGACAGACGTTGCCGCGATTCGTCTTGAAGAGCCCCAACTCATTGGAGAACGGATTGCGATAGACGTTCTGTTCAGGGCGAGGGAAAGGTTCCTCCCGCGTTCCGAGACAGGAGACTTCCACGAGGCGTTCTTTTGTGACGCCGACCAGGAAGCCGATGGAGTGCGTGGGATAGAGCATCGGTGGGAAGCCGTATCGCCACACGTCGGGATAGCTGGGACGGCTGCAAATGTGGTTGTGATAATACTCGACTTCCGAGTAGAAAAGGCTGCCGAATTCTCCTGCTTGGAAGAGTTCTCGGGCGGCGATACACGGCTGGCGGTAATAGCTCGATTCCGCCATCATGTACTTCAGACCGGTTTTCTCCTTTGTCTTTTTGAGGAGCTGACATTCCTCGAGCGAAATCGCCGCAGGAACAGCGCAGACCACATGCTTGCCGGCGTTCATGCACATCACGGACTGTTTTACATGCTCCGGCGCGCCGGAGAAAACCGCTACGGCATCGAACGTATCGGCAGCTTTTCTGAGCATGACCTCGAGGGATTCGTAAGCGTTCTTGCAGCTATAGCGCTGAACAAGCCTCTCCCGGCGGTCGGGGATGAGGTCGGTCACGGCTGTAACGACGCAGTTGGGGTGCTCGTGCCACCAGAAGCTGGCTCCGAAGTTGCCTCCAACGACCGCGATGCGGATTTTCTTTTCGTCGGCGTTGCTGGCGCTTGCCGTCTTCGATGCAGCGCCGGCGACAACCGCTGCGGCTCCTCCGGCAAGGCTTTTGCAGAAGGCCCTGCGGGTCAATCGGCTATTCTGTGCTTGTTTCATCTCCACCTCCTAAGAGTCAAAATGAGTCCGTAGTAGGGACAAACACTATGAAATGAGTATTGGTGATTTCTGTTCCCTTTGTCGAGATCAAAGAAAAGCAGGGCAAATCAAAGAACGGCTTTCTGAAACCACCTGGCTCGGGCCGCGCAACCGATTCTCGCTTGTAAGCGCGCGAGACCCGGCGAACTCCACTCTACCACTAAGCAAAAGCGCGCGTAAAGCCTCTTTTCTTCGCGGCCCACGTGGATAATCCTCGGCTGCCCGCCGTTTCCATATTCAAGATGAAACAACGAATGAAAAGCTCGCAACAGGAGGAGGAGAAAGTCGGCGAGGAGAAATCTCCGACTGCGTCTTTCAAAGAAAGAGCGTCGGCTAATTGGGAAGATAAAGGCTTCCACCGTCGGGATTCTCGACAGAAAGGAACCTCGGTCAGTATCCCCGAAGGAGGATGAGACCCGTAATGTAAGCCACGTAGAGGGCTAATAAGATAGCCCCGTCGAGGCGGCTGAGGCGCCCGCCGGCCCTGGCGAGGATGATGAGGGCAGCGACAATGAGGAGCAGTGCGGGGAGGTTATAGATTTGGGTCATTCTTTTCATGGAGAGAGGGCAGATGGTGGCGGCGGCGCCGGAGACCACGGTGCAGTTCAACAGGCCCGCCCCAACGATATTCCCGAGGGAGAGGTCCGCTACCCGTCTGCGAACCGATGCAATGGCAGTGACGAGCTCGGGCAAGGACGTGCCGAAGGCGATGAAGGTCAGCCCGATGAAAATCGGGCTGACGCCCAGCGATTGGGCGATCTTCACTCCCGAGCCAATCATCAACTTACTGCCGACGACGACCAATGCAAGACCGAGGATGAAAAAGAGAATAGCTCTCCGCAAGGTCCTCATTCTTGGATCGCTGAACTCGGCCTCTGTTTCCTCTTGTGTTTTGTGTGGAGGGGGACGTCTATGTCGGAAATAGTCGAAGAACAAGTACGACAAACCGAGCAGAAGCAGCACGAGGCCGCTTGCCCGCGAAAGGGTTAGACCAACGGTCAACACCGTCAATAGGGCCGCCGCGGCCAGCAGGGAGCGGGAGGGCACGTTGAAGTCCTCCCTTTTCACGGGGATGGGCCTGACGATGCAAATCATGCCGAGAATGAAGCCGATATTGGCGATGGCCGACCCCACGGCATTGCCGATGGCGATTCCCGGTTTCCCTGCGAGGCTGGCGGTGGTCGAGACGATGGACTCGGGGCTGGTCGTGGCGATGCTGACGATTGTGGTGCCGATGACGATGCGGGGGATACGAGTATGTTTGGCGATTGCCACGCTTGCGCCGACAAAATAGCCGCCACCCTTAGCGATAAGGGCAAGGCCTGCAAGGAACAACAGAATTGTCAGATGCAATCAGGTTTCCTCCCTCGCTGTTAGGGATCATGGAGAAGTATCGCGCCGGGGACTTCCCCACGGGGCACACCTGTGTGGCGGTGTCCCAGCTTTCTCAAACCCGCATCTCGATTGGCCGCCTCGCGGTCCCCCGTTCCGGACGGAAAACCAAGATAAGGTCCGGCGATAGAAGTTGGCCCTTCCGTCAGTTGTATCTTCCTTCACCGTAGGATGCTAACAGACCGACGGGCATCATGTCGAGGTCTTTTGAACGCGGTTTCGCCGCCAAAGGGAATTGTGGACGTGCGGTGGGGCATTCACTGAGCAGGTGAGGAGTAAGTCTTCGAGGGCTTTTCTTGTCGTGCGAAATCAAGAAAGGAGTAGTGGGGCACCTCAGTGCGGGGAGAAAGCCACCAGTCGGTTTCGGCCCATGGATTTGGCCTTGTACAAAGCCAGGTCTGCGGCAGAGACAAACTCCTCGAGGCTGTGGATCTCCTTGCACAGCATCGAAGCTCCGATAGTGACAGTCAAATCGCCGTTGCTCTGGGTGGCTGTTCCCCCAAACTGATGCTTCTGGATGGCGATTCTGATTCTATCGAGGGCGATAGCTGCATTCTCGACTGATGTCTCGGGAAAGAGGATGGCGAACTGCTCGCCGCTGTACCGGAAAGCAACATCAACTTCGCGGATGGAATCGAGTATGATAGTGCCGATGGCTGCAAGGGCCTTGTTTCCGGCGTCGCGGCCGGCGTCGTCGTTGTAGCTCTCGAGGGAATCCACGTCAATCATCGCCAGAGCAAGGTTTCGCTGGTACCTTCCCGCACGGGCGATTTCCTGCTTCGCGCGGTCCTCAAAGCACTTCCGGTTGAAAAGGCCGGTGAGCCAGTCCAGTCTGGAAAGCTTGCGTATTTCTTCGTTGGACTCTTTGACCCTGGCGGTTAGAGTCTTGAGTTGCTCATCATGGTCTTCTAGCTCATTCCTCTGCTTTTTTGCGATGTTCACGAGGTG
This sequence comes from bacterium, assembly GCA_013203085.1. Lineage (GTDB taxonomy): Bacteria > Auribacterota > JABMQX01 > JABMQX01 > JABMQX01 > JABMQX01. The sequence goes on from JABMQX010000380.1 coordinate 6,673, forward strand.
GTTGACGACGGTGGGAATGCAGTCAATCCCATCTCCAGAGTCGATGGGAAATCCGTCCAGTCGAAAACGGCTCTCCTTGCGGAGACGATCGATCGTTTGCAGAGCCTGTCCAAGTTTTCCCCATGTTTCCTTCATCAGCTTTCCGCCGAGCAGCGCAATACTCAAGGCGATGAGCCCCAGACAGCTAATCCACGCCAGGCCCATGCTTTTGCGGAGAACCAGGTGGCTTTGGATGATATAGACCATGACGAGCAAGGGGATGATGCTGCTCAGCCCGTA
>JABMQX010000381.1 GCA_013203085.1 bacterium
AGATCGATCGTCTCCCCGGAAGACTGAGAACTACACTTCTGATCAGACAAACCGTAACGCTTACCGCAACGCAGCGACGGATTCTACCGGAGTGGAAGCATGTAGCCAATTCCAATCTACGCACCTACTTGGGCATGAGCAAGAAGAGATGTCCAAAACGTCGATTTTGAAGTCAAGCATGTCTGAAAGGCGTTTCTACCACTTCCGCCATTCAATTCGCCGAGGCTGTCGAAAAAAGGAATACGCGTGACCTAAGCTGCTCTCTTCTAATGGATTAGACCCACATTGCTTGTTGTGCTAACGCCTTTGCTTGTTGGCCTGTCGGATGCAGTCAAGATGAAGGACAAAAAGGCGCTCACTTGTGCCCGCATCCCAAAACCTCTTTAGAAGCCGCGCGATCCGTAGAAAGACCTCTCAGGTTTGTTCCGTTGCACCGAACTCGCACATACAGTCCAACTCCTTCAATAGTAGGAGATTACTTCCTTTTCCAAACGCGGCTTTTTCGGACTACGGCAGTCTTGAGCTTTCAGCACGTTGGAAACTCACAGACGATCTTGCTCTCAACCTACCTTTGATGGCGTTCTCCTTTTGCCGGCTTCCACGAAATACCTTTGCTCCCTCCTGGAAAGTGTGATGCCCACAAGCTGAACCGATCCCCGACAATCCCCCCATCTTGGCCGATTTGCCGTGAGTTCCTCCTGTATCCACATTAACAGCCATTCGTGTACAATGCCCAACCCCGCGCCGGGCCGTGCCGAGAGAAAAGGAGGGTCAAGAATGAAGACAGTCATGAAAAGATTCCTTGCCTACCTGGAGAAGGAACGCAATGCCACACAAGCAACACTGACGGCCTACGCGGACGACATGGGGAAGTTCATCGGATTTGTGGAGGAGCGTCACGGGAAGGGGAACCTTCCTGGGGACATCACGGAGACGATGATTCGTGAGTTCCTGACGTTCCTTGCAGAGAAGGGCTTCAAACGGAAGAATTCCGCCTCTTCAAGGGGGAGAAGGCTCTCGACCATCCGCTACTTCTTCAAGTTCGCCTATCGGGAAGGCTTGGTCAGGAACGATCCGGCATCCCTGGTATCGACCTCACGTGGGCGAGGAAGTGAGCCATCGTTCTTGACCGCGGAGGAGTACAAGAGGCTTCTTCAGGTGATCGAGAGGCGCAAGTCCGAGTTCTTTCGGATACGGGATTACACGGTCGTCCTGATGATCCTTTCAACGGGCGCTCGGGTCAGCGAACTCACCAATGTCGACATGGGAGACGTATCCCTGAAGAACAAAACTGTGAAGTTACACAGGAAGGGCAGAGAGCAACAGACACTCCCCTTGAGCGAGAGAATGGTGGCGTCGCTGAAGAAGTACATGGGTGTTCGCCGCAAGAGAACCCGAACGCGAGCGCTTTTCATCTCGACTCACAACACCCGGTTGTCGACAAGTGCGGTCTGGAAAATGATCAAGGGCTACTGTAAGAAAGCAAGGATCTACAAGGACCGGATCGGACCCCACATGCTTCGGCATACCTTTGCGACGACTCTGTTGGCGAACGGGGAGAACCTCAGGACCATCCAGGCCCTGATGAATCACAAGAACATCGCAACCACCTCTCGGTATCTCCACAGCCATAACCCTGAGTTGGCAGAGGCCGTCAACAGGATTAGCCTCGAGTAAGGCACAGAGACGGGAAAGTTATAAACCAACATAGGTATGAGGTGCGGCCGCGCGGGGGCGCACTCTTGTTACACGTCATGTCTCCCCACCCAAAATATCCTTGCAATTTTGCATTCAGAGTGCATAATTCCAAAACAGAAAAGGGTGGGAATATGTCAGACAAGTATATACAACGCACCATCGAGCCTGTGATCAGGAAGGCAGCAAGGGAGTTCCCCGCGGTCGTTCTGACGGGGCCACGTCAATCCGGCAAGACCACGTTGCTCCAGCACCTCTTCGCCAAGAAGTACCGTTATATCTCCTTAGAACCGCCGGACGTCAGGGCAGCAGCGTCCTCCGACCCTCGCGGCTTTCTGCAGATGTATTCTCCCCCGGTGATCTTTGACGATGTGCAATATACGCCGGATCTTTTTCCCTACATCAAGGAGGCCGTAGACGCGGCGAGGGACAAGCCCGGACAATACCTTCTCACGGGATCGCAAAACTTGCTTGTTATGGAGCGAGTCACTGAGTCACTTGCTGGTCGGGCAGCGATGCTGAGGCTTTTGCCGCTGTCCCGGCGAGAAGAAGAGCAGCGATCCCGGGCACCTTTGCCCTGGGAGGTCAAGCAGAGAA
>JABMQX010000382.1 GCA_013203085.1 bacterium
GAACTTCCCTCGCTCCGCCCAGTCAACGCCACTGTCATCGGCTTGTCGCGGAAGGCCTTCCGTCTGCGAGATGATACCTTTCTGGATCTCGATCAGTTTGTCTATCTCCGGCTTCTGGAGTTCAAACCTCTGCGCTGCATTCGAGAACTCGCCCTGGAACCTGGCCGTTCGTGCCTTCTCAAACTCCTTCGCCAACTTGAGGAGGGATTCATACACCCGGCTCTGGAAACGCATTCCTTTGTGGAGGTGATTTGCCCGGAGCGCCTCTATCGCCTCGTTCACGTCCTGCGGAATGTTCGGGGAGGTTGCACTATCTGTCTGCTCGAAGAACTTCATCGCAGAGGCAACCATCTGCGCATCGCGCGAATTCGCATACTCCAACTGCTTCTTCAGTGTCCTCAGCCTTTCTTCGAACTCCGACAGCTTTTCCCTTAGCTTTTGCTCGGCCTCGACCAGCTTCCTCAGCCTTCTCTTTTGCTCTTGTGTGAGCTTCTCCGGGAACAAGCCGGCAAGCTCCGGCAAGGCTGCCGCCGCCCGAGTTCTCGCCGCGAGTTGCTCCCTGGCCAACTTCCTCGCAGTGTCCGCCAGGGCAAACAGCCTTTGCTCATCTTGAAGCTTATCAAACTCCTCGCTCACCTCTTGCAGGGCCTCGATAATCTTCTTCTGCAAAGCGGACGTCTCAGTCAGTTTCTTTTCCCTTTCATTTTGCTCCTTGCTCCTCGCGGCTTCGGAAGCCTTTTGCGTCGCCTCCGGCATTTCGCTGACAGAAACGCCTTTTAGTGCCTCGGTCACCTGCGCCATCTCGATGAGCGTCCTCGGCTGGATCACGGGATTGAGCCTCATTTTCGCCAAGGTCGCTGCGAAATCCTCCGCGAGCTGGCGGCCCTCTTCTTCGATCCCCCGCTGGACCGATTTGGCCTTCTCCAGGGAAGCTTTTTCCTCGTCCGACAAGGAAGCGTTTCCCCGCAGAGCTTCCCTGAGCTTCTCGACCAGAAGGCGGTTATCTTTCTGCTGTTTGATCAACTGCGCCAACTGTCGTGCGAGGTTCTGCTGCTCCTGTTCGATCTTCTTGAAAGAAGTTTCCTCCGAGATGATCCTGATCGTATGCTCAGGCGATGATCCCTTTCCCGGGCCGGTCAGTACGTTGTTGTCCTCCGCTACAATCCGAAAAACGAACAGTTCGCCCTCCTTGACATCCAACTCCGCCAGGGACAGCATGTATTCCCCCTCGACCTCCAACTCCGGCCGCTCCGCCAAACCTATCGGCAGCATTCCTTCTCTCTCATCACTGGCGACCCTATCTTTCTCCTCCTTTGGCTCGGCGGTCCGAATGACGTACTCCAACCACACCTTCTCGATTCCGAAATCATCCACCGCGCGAAAATCAACTGGAACGACCTCATCCGGTCGGGCGTGCGAATACTTGCTTGGGCTTGTAATCCCAACCACCGGGACTTTATCCTCGACTACTCGGATCCGGTGAGTAATCGCCTCCTCACTCGAAAAGCCATCCGTATCCAGCAACTCAATCGAATAGCTGTCATCCTCCCTTACTTCGAACTCCTGTGACTCGATGACAGCGCCTCGGACAAAAACAAGGCTTTCCGTTCCATCACCGAACCTCACCTTCGCGCTTTTCAGGCTCTTATTTGACCTCGCGGTGAGTTTCACGTTGCTCCCTCTGAGCGCTATAATATCGCCGCCATCGCTTTTCGTCTCCGGCTCGCGCCCGGTGTACTCCGGGTACTTGTATGCCACCTCGATCCCCACTATCACCGGCCTGTCGGTAACGGAAATCGTGTACTCTTGCGATCTTGCATCACCCGCCCGCACTTTGTACTTCAGGGGGCTGATCTGCCCTCTCAGCACGTACCGAAACTCTCGCTTCTTCTCCCTCGGCAGCGACACCTTATCCAATCGACCACTTTTTCGGTTGAGATACAGGATTGCCTTTTCAGGGATTTTTCCCTTCGCAATTGCTTTGATCTCAACGTCCGTCCCCGTCGGAATCAACACATTCCCCGGCAACACCTTCAGCTCCGTGAACGTCAGCGGCTCCGGGCCGGAGTACGGATATAAGAGCCTCTGAAGAACATTGGTCGCAATGGTGGGCCGAAAATAGCAATACGTCCCCAAGGCGCAGACAACCACCAACGTAATAAGTGAAGTTTTCCCGAGGGCGGAAAAAGGAACCACCGACCGAAAATCAATCCTCTTAGTTTTGCTCACGGTTTCCCGAACAACCGCCCCGATCAACTCCCTGGACGTATATGTCTCCCCGTGAGAAACCTCCTCCGAAAGCTCCACGGCGCTTAACAGCATATCTTGCAGGTCCGGATGCTTATCCTCCACCGACCGCGCGATTTGCCTTGCAGAGATCCTTCTGAGGAGCGGGACCATAAGATACGCCACCAGGAAACTCGCCATCGCCGCCATGGAGCCCAAGAACAGTGCTAATCTGTATCGCGATCTCAGAAAGAGAAGTCTGTCCAGGAAAATGCTCACTCCGAAACACATGCACGCGACGAAAACCACCAGCGTCCATCCTTTCGCAAGGATGACTGTTCGCACACGCCTCCTGGCGGTTCCGAACTTCCGCAGAAGCTCTTCCGGCATGTTTCCCAGTTGCGCCTCGCCGCCGTCAGCCATTACAATCCTCCTCCTCCTCACACATATCCTTTTCTCTTCCTCAAAATCCACTCGAGAGTCATGATTCCCACAAAAGCGATGATTGCGATATAGCTATCCCATAAGCTTCTCAGCTTCACATCCACAAACTCGCGTTCCGAATACGAAAGCTCGTCCGGGATCGCGGATGCCGTCTCGATCGAGTGGAATTTCCCTCCGGTTTTCGCAGAGATTCGTTCCAAAACCTCCCTTTTCATTTGGAGGCTGTTCTGCTCGAGGGAAGACGACTCCGCAGAGAACTTAATCGCTGCCTGAAACCCCTCTTCCCCGAGGACGGGGACAGCGCTCCGCACCCTGTACACGCCCGGCCTCCGGATGGGATACTTCGCTTGATACATTCCATTCTTGGGGTCGGTCAATTCCATTGTCAGCCTCTCGGTTTTCCCGTATGTATCTGTGACTTCTGCAAAAACCGGCCCCTCGCTGAAAGGAAAATACTCTCTGTCCAAAACCTTCGCATAAATCGTCGCCGTTTCCCCCAGCTTATATTTTTCCTTGTCCGACGAAATGGTCACGTATTTTCCCTTTCCCTCGAGGGGCGTGGCGATCATCCATCGCAATACGTTTCCCCAAAACCTATAATGCACAATATCTCCATGCGCCAGCCGCCATCGCCACGTGCTGTCAATATTGATAATCAACGTTTTGCCGTTGCCGTAATGCTGAGCCGCTATCAGCGGGAGCTTTCCGTACTTGTTCGACAAGAAGGGATGAACCGCCAGAACGGTCGCCCCCGCTCTGGCTGTTTCCACCGAAGCGCACCAGTAAGAGGGGGGCATGCCCATCCACATCCTATCGTTATCCTCCGGCACGTCGGAGAGCTGCATGATGGGGCTGTCCCAACCGTCCGGCGTCAACTCCAGATTAAAGCCCTTGTCGAAAGTAACGCCTGTTTTCCCTTGCGGGCTCGTATCCGGAACCACTGGCAGGAGCTTCTCCATCACCGTCCCCGCATAACTCCACGGCGCGTAGCTGTCTCCTGCTACCATGACGAACGGCGCACCTCTCTCCTCGACATAGGAAACCAACAATTCGAGCTGCTGCGGACTGAACTCGGAGGACGGCACATCGCCAAAAATAATCACATCAAACTCGTACAGCTCTTTCTTGGTCGAAGGGAAAGACGTGATGTATATATCACCTTCCGAAGGGCGCCCCATACCGTTGAACAAAAGGCAGGTCAGGTCAAAATCAGGGTCCCTATGGACGGCGTTCTTCAGGAACCGCCACGCCCACCGTGGGAACTTTTCCACTACCAGGACTTTCTTCTTGCTTCTGGTGACCTCCACCTCAAAGCTCTTCCGGTTGTTGTCGGCTCTCACCTCGTCCGGTTCAGGCGAAATCTCCACCGTGCAGACAAGAATCCCCACTTTCTTCGGAACGAATTGGAGACCGACCTTCCGGGATCGCAACTCTGTCTTCAGCTCGACCGTCTTTTCCTGCAAAACCTCCTCTCCCTGCCGGAGAACAATCGTGACCGATTTCTCCTCATATCCGCTCCATCTCACCTCCGCAGACACCGCCACAGAATCCTTCAGGTAAACTGATTTTTTCACCTTCACGTCCGCGATCTCGATATCCCGCACCTCATCCGGATTCCCCACTCCCACACAAAAGACCGGAATCCCTTCACCTTCAAGCCTCTCAGAAGCGACCACAGGATCGCCTCCCAAATTCCAATCGCCATCGGTAATCAGCACCGCCCCCACAACCCTCTCGGTGGCGGTCAATTTCTCAACCTCCTTCAGTGCCGCCGAAATATCCGTCACGCCGCCGCCTTCGCCTTCTGCCAACACCATCTTGTCACCCGCACCCAGATTGCCGGCAACCGCGTCGGGGGCAACCTCCATCACCTTCCCTCCAAACCGCAGCGATGTCACCTTGAACTTTTCGCCCAATCTCCTCAAGAAGCTGCCATTCTGCCATCGCAGAAAGTCCATCACGACCGCCATTCGCGATAGTTTGTCAATCTCCTTATTCTGCTGAGGTGTCAGGATTTCCTCCTTTGGCTTGCCCCTTTCCGCCTGCTGATGCTGGTCGTCTGTCAACAGGTCATGTCTCCTCGCTATGGCAAAGCGAGCTTCCGGGTCCCTCAACTTGTCCTTCAAGCCCATACTTGCCGAGCCGTCGAGCAGGACGACCACGGTTGCTTCTTCCCGGAACTTTCTCCTCCAAGCCATCGTCGGCTCCAGCAGCACAATCGCCAGACACGCCAGGCCCAGGACCCGCAGCCCCCAGAGCAGAGACTTCCACCTGGCTCTTTTCGTCTTCAGGTCCCGCCCGTAGAAAAACAGGACTGCCACCGCCGCCAGCCCCATCACCGCCACAAAGGCTGCCGTGCCAATAGGTGTCCCGAGGATAAACTCCCCTTCTCCTTGCCCGGCTACGACACCAACATTATCGTGTAGAATTGACCCAATCATCAGTTCGATACCTTTGCGATCCGATTTCGGCTTTGCGATTTCGGATTTCGTATTTTGA
>JABMQX010000383.1 GCA_013203085.1 bacterium
CGGGATTCTTCACCTCCTCGGCGATGCTCGCGGCTTTCGTCAGGCCGCCGAAGGAAACAAAAACCAGTCCTGCGGTCGCAAACACGGAACCAAGGCCGAAGGGCGAGAAAGGAGCGTATCTCTCCACGTTGACAGACCCAGCGCCCCGTAACACGTAAAACACCAGCGCGGAAAACAGGCCAAAAACCAGAATTGTCTGAAGCTTCCCCGTCCCTTTGACACTGACGATGTTCACGAACGTTATAATAAGACAAAAGCCGACGGCAATAACCTTCATTTGGATCGGCGAGAGCAATGGATGAATCAGCACAGCGAAGGCGCCCATGCCGACGAGGGCAAAGGCGCTTTTCAGAGCGAGCGAAAACCAGGTCGCCATCCCTCCGAAGGTACCGAGCGCGCCGCCGAGACTTCGCTCAATGAAAAAGTAGGTTCCTCCGGCCTTTGGCATCGCCGTCGCCAACTCTGCCTTCGAAAGCATCGCGGGTACCGCCAACAATCCTGCCAGCAAATACGATAGAACTACGGCTGGTCCGGCTTTCGCGAAGGCAAGCCCCGGGAGGATAAAAAGCCCCGAACTGATCATGGCTCCCGATGAGATGCAGAAGACATCCAGAGCGCCGAGTTGTCTTTTCAACGGCATGATAGTTTCCCAAACCGTTTTCAGAAGCACACGGGCATCTCGGGCGAACCCCGCCGCGGCGGCGAAGAGCGTCACAAATGGGCCCTTTTCTCGGTCGGACGCCTCAGGCAGCGGTGTCATCACAGCGGACAGAATTCCCGCCCTTTTGCACCTTTGGCCCCAAGATCGCCCGCTCAAGCCCCAAGCATAATTGCTTGGCGTTACGTCTCACAACCAGAATACAACCGCAGGCCCAACGTGTCAATCTTTACCTGAGGGGCGGATGCGGGTGTGTTCCGCTGGCATGAAGAGGAGGAAGAGGGAGTTTAACGCAAAGGAGCAGGGGCGCAGAGGGGAAGTCAATCGGAGAATCGGCAACCTCGTATCCGCCGAGGCTGCGGCATTATGGGGTGGTTTCAATTCCTTGCCATGAACTGTGGAACCGTGCCATACTCTGCACGTTTTTTCGCTGCTCAGAGGATGGAGTTTCGCGCAGCATGAGCAAAGGGACAGATCAACTGGGGAAAAGGGGTGAGAAAATCGCCCGTAAGTTCCTCCGCAGGCGAGGATACCGGATAAGGGCGTTGAACTATTCGTGCCCTTATGGTGAAATTGACATCATCGCCCAGGATGGAAAGACGATTGCCTTTGTGGAGGTGCGGACGCTATCTTCGGGAAAGCACGGCCCGCCTTTCGACAGCGTGGGGCGCGAAAAAAGGCGCCGCGTGACCCGCGCCGCCCGTGATTATCTCCACAAATACAAGCTCGCCGCTCATGATTGGAGGTTTGACTTCGTCGGCATCATTCTTGCCGAGAAAGGGTCGCCGGAGGTCGAACTGATCAAGGACGCCTTTCCTCCCACTCGCTGAGTTTCGGCCCGGGGGAGATAAGGCCCGACGCTGACCGGGGCCAGGCTGGTGAGAGGACAACGGCAGGAGTTGTAGTGCGCGATGGGAGGAGAAAATGCAGGAGATCTGTGAGTTAGCTGGTTTTTTTCTGAAGGCGCTTTTCACAGACCGCATAGTATTGAGTGTGGCTGGGGGTGTTTCCGGGGAGGCGAGATGCGTAGGAAGGTCAATTGTTCCGGCGGTGAAAGACTCGCAATTGTGGTAGAATCTTTACGGCTATTCGATGACTTACGCGAGTGAAGAGACACACAGATGATCGAGATTGAAGGATTGACAGTCCGATACGGTTCCACGATGGCGCTGAATGATGTGAGCTTTTCCGTGAAGGGGCCGGCGATAGGGCTTCTTGGGCCGAATGGCGCCGGGAAGACGACGTTGATCAGGGGATTGCTCGGTTTCCTCAAACCGAAGAAAGGGACGGGGAGAGTCCTCGGCCACGACATCCTGACAGAGGGATTGCGTGTCCGCCAGATCGTTGGGTATCTCCCGGAGGACGATTGCCTGGTTCCGGAAATGAGCGCCGTGAGGTTCCTGACATACTTCGGGGAGTTGTGTGGGATGCCCAAGGACGATGCTACCCAGCGGGGGCATGAGATTCTTCACTATGTTGGATTGGGAGAGGCGAGGTATCGTAACCTGGAAACGTTTTCCGCTGGAATGAAGCAAAGGATTAAGCTAGCGCAGGCGCTGATTCACGATCCCAGACTTCTTCTCCTCGACGAGCCGACGAACGGAATGGACCCCTCCGGAAGAGAGGAAATGCTGCATCTGATCAAGGACATTTCACGTGATAAGGGGATTGGCGTGCTTATCTCAACGCATCTGCTGCCGGACGTGGAGGCGGTCTGCGATGAGGTGGTCGTGCTCGACGAGGGGAAAGTCGCCGTTCATGGGGACATTGAGGAACTGAAGGGTGAGAACCGAAAGGTGTACGAGGTGAGGGTATGGGGTAACAGGGAGCGTTTCTGCGGTCAACTGCACCGCTTCGGATACGAGTGGAAGGAATGGAAGGGCGATACGATCAAAGTGTTTGTTCCCGAGGAGGAGGGAGCAATGAAGATTTTCTCTGCGGCCAAGGAGAGCGGCAGCCAGATACGGCATCTCGTTTTCGAGAAGATTTCTTTAGAGCAGGTTTTCGTCCAGAGCGTGAAAGGGAGTGAAAAGGAATAGATGCCCGTTTACGACCAGAGCTACAAGCGTTGGGAGGGGAGTTTCAAATCGCACGCCTTCCGCTGGTGGGTGATCTCGAAGTACGGGATCAAGACGGCATTCAAGAGGAAAGCCGTTAAGGGGCTGTTCGTCTTCGCGCTTGCCCCATTAGTAGCCTCGGCCATTTACATATACGGGTTGACGCATCTGGGAAAGGTCTCCGCTTTTGTGCAAGGGCTTGGCGGCGGAATGGCGATGCCGGAATTCAGCGGCAAGATTTATGAAGTTGAGATAGAGGGTGATACGAAACCATTTCTCGATAAGCTCGAGGAGGAAGGTCTCGCGTCTCAGATGAAGGGCAGGCGGTTCACGATATCGCTCCCGGAAGGAGAAAACAGCAAGAAGATCTTCGCCATCGCGAGGCAAAGCGGCACGAAGATCAGCCGTCTGGTGCCGCCGGGGGTTAAGGCAAGTTTCTACAACGGATACCTGAAAAGGATGTTTATTTTTCTATTTATTCTGTTGCTTGTGGTTGGGTCGGGACTCATCGCCAAGGACGTGAAGTTGAATGCCCTTCCGATTTATCTTGCCAAACCGATCACGGAGATGGAGTACATCCTGGGCAAGTTGGGGATACCGGTTTTCTTTCTTGTGATGGTTACAATGGTACCGGCGATATTCCTGTTTCTTTTTCAAGCCATACTGATCGGGGATTCTCTTTACCTTCGGCACTATTTCTGGGTTCTAGGAGCGATCTCGGCGTACTCCCTGCTAATGATTTTCAGCGGTACGCTCATTGTATTGGCGCTTTCGGCGTTTTCGAGGAATGTCCGCAGCGCTGCCTTTGGAGCGGCGGCGTTTTTTTGGTTTTCGCCCATGATTGCGGAAGTGCTGCGGACCTCGACATGGAACGATAACTACCGGCTCATTTCTCTCCCGCACAACTGGACTCGCCTCGGGGAGGAGATTTTTGGGTTGACTGCAACGACGGACGTTCGATGGGAATGGTCTTTGCTGATTGTCCTCGGGATAATGGTGTTATGCGCCGTGGGATTGGTTCGCAGGGTACGGGCTGTCGAGGTGGTGAAATGATTTCGGGCGAGGCGAAGCCGCAACAAGCTGAGAATCGAATCGAAGTTCGCGAGGTGTCGAAATGGTACGGCGAGGTCATCGCCGTCAACAAATTCAGTGTGTCCATCGGGCCGGGCGTAACAGGGCTTCTGGGTCCGAACGGCGCCGGCAAGACGACGCTCCTGAACCTGATGGTTGGACAGCTCAAACCGAGCCAGGGCGAAATCAGCATCCGCGGACGGCGCCCCTGGAGCGATTGTTCCATCCATCACTATGTCGGTTATTGTCCCGATATTGATTCCTTTTACAGGGGAATGACGGGATTCGATTTCGCGGTCGCGATGCTTTGCCTTTCCGGGTTTACCGGGCGAAATGCGAGGCGAAGGGCGAAAGCCGCTTTGAAGACAGTCGGCCTGGTTGATGCAGCGAAGAAGAGAATCGGCGCTTACAGCAAAGGGATGCGGCAGAGACTGAAGGTTGCCCAGGCAATCGCGCACGACCCGACGTTCATCTTGCTCGACGAGCCTCTTGGGGGAATGGACCCTCTTGGACGAAAACAGATCATTGACCTCATCAGGGAATTCGGGCAAGAGGGAAAGACGGTGGTGGTCTCCAGTCACATTCTCCACGAGATTGAGGCAATGACAAACGACATCGTGGTGATGAACAATGGGAAAATCCTCGCGGAGGGGAATGTCCATGAGGTTCGGGAACTCCTGGATAAGTACCCTCGAAAGGTTCACATTACTTGCGATAAGCCGAGATACCTTTCTGCGAAGCTCGTCGAATCCGAGGATGTGGTCTCGGTGAGCTTTGAACAGGACGAGAGGGGGCTCCTGATAGAAACGGTCAAGCCGGAAGCGTTCTTCAAACGTCTGCCGGAACTCATACTCTCAAATAACATCGAGGTGGAATCGTTGACTTCCCCCGACGACAGCGTCGAGGCGGTCTTCAAGTATCTCGTTGAAAAGTGAAGCTGATGGGAAATAATGCCAAAAAGACAACTGTTGCCGGTCTGCCCGGGCCGATACCGGTTTTTGCGGTTCGCTTGGTGTATCAAACGTGGGCGGCTGCCCGGCTGACGTTGCGTAGCTTGATTCTGAGGAAGCGGACCCTTTTTATGGTTCTTCTGGCTTGCATGCCGATCCTGGCGGCAGCGGCGCTGAGGTACTGGCTGCCTATAGGCACGGCGAGGCCGTCGGCCCAGCAGTACTTCACGGGGGTATTCGTCGGCCTTTACGTTTATTTCGTGATTTTGCTGACGACGATTTTCTTCGGTACTTCGCTGTTTGCAGATGAAAGGGGTGACCGTACGATAACGTTTCTTTTGATAAGGCCGGCGCCTCGGGAGGCGATTGTCGTCGGGAAATTTCTCGCCTATGCGGTGAGCGCCGGTGTGATGCTTTTGGCGTCGCTGGCGGTGACCTACTGGATGCTTTCCGGAATGGATGGGGACGCGGCGAGGTTTGGGAAAGCCGTTCCTTTTCTGGAACACGCTCGCGTGATGGTTCTGGCGCTGCTGGGGTACGGGGCCCTTTTCACTTTTTTCGGCGCGGTTTTCAAGCGTCCGGTCATCGCGGCCTTTTTCTATTGCTTCATATGGGAGAGCATTCTTCCTTACCTTCCGGTCTTTTTGAAGAAGCTAACTCTGATGCACTATATCCACGCCCTGACTCCGCACTGGCAGGCAAAGGAGGTGCTCCTGGCGTTCGCCGCGGAACCGACGTCGCCCCACCGAGCAATATGGACGCTCATCGGAATTTGTGCCGCATTTCTTGTGTTGACGGCTATTGCCCTGCGGACAAAGGAGTACAAGTTCGAGAAGGAGTTGTAGGAGTACAATCCCCGGTACTATCAGAGGAATCAAGACACAAGGGCGAGGTTGCGGAGACGGTTCTCCAGGTTTGTGTTCCTCTTCATCACCCTGTCGTTGGCGACGGCCATGCCGACAGCTTTCCTTGACCCCACGAGCACGACGAGCTGTTTCCCCCGGCTGATGGCAGTGTAAAGAAGGTTTCTCTGCAGAAGCATGTAATGCTGGGTGACGATCGGAACGACAACCGCCGGATATTCGCATCCCTGAGCTTTGTGCACCGATGCGGCATAGGCGAGGACCAGCTCACCCACATCCGTCCGCGAGTACTCGACAGTCCTCTCCCCGAAGCAAACCTTCAAGACGCCTTGCTTCTCGTCGGCCTCGACGATGCGTCCGGTGTCGCCGTTGAAGATTTCCTTGAGGTAGTTGTTCTTGGTTTGCATTACCTTGTCGCCTGTTCGGAAAGACCTGCCTCCGAAAACTATCCTCTCGCCGGTGGCGTTGAGAAGCTCCTGGAGCTCGGAATTGAGGTTTTCGACGCCCACGTGCCCTTTGTGCATCGGCGAGAGAACCTGGATGTCCCTAATGGGGTCGAAATCAAACTTTTGCGGAATTCTCTCCGCGACCAGGGTCTTGATGGTACTGAGAACGGTGGATGAAGTATCGCATTCCACGAAGTAGAAGTCGCTTTCGTCGCCGGGGTCGGGAGGATCGAGGTCGGGCGTGAACCCGGCGTTGACGCGATGCGCGTTGATGACGATGTGGCTTCGTCTCGCCTGCCGAAAAACCTGCTTCAGTCTCACAGCGGGGATGACGTGGGAGTTAATTGTATCTTTCAAAACGTTGCCCGGTCCGACGGGGGGAAGCTGGTCCACGTCTCCGACAAGGACGATAGTGGCGCCGTCCAGCGTGGCTCGCAGCAGACTGCCCATGAGGGAGATGTCGAGCATCGAAGCCTCGTCGAGAATGATAGCATCACACTCGAGGGGGTTATCCTCGTTGCGGAGAAAGCGTCCCGTCTTGGGGCTGAACTCGAGCATGCGGTGAATGGTTGCCGCATCGAGGCCGGTGAGCTCCGACATTCGTTTCGCGGCTCTTCCGGTGGGGGCCCCGAGGAAGAAGACGATTTTCTTGTACTGCCATATTTTGGAGAGGCAGTTGATGAGGGTGGTCTTGCCGGTGCCGGGTCCCCCGGTGATGACAAGGACCTTTTCTTTCAGGGCAAGACGCAAAGCGTCCCTTTGCTCATCAGCGAGCCTTATCCCGATGGTCTCCTGGGCCCATTTGATCGCTCGGTCAATTTTGATAGGCGGCATTGTGGACGGAGTTGCCCTCATGCTGGTCAGCTTCGCGGCGACATCCCGCTCCGGCCACAGAAGCGACCGGAGGTAAACGGCGTGTTCGGGGGCGTCATCTTCCTCCTCCGCAATGATCTGGGCGATGCGAAAGGCTTGTTCCTCTCCCCGTTCGGATTGGATTTCAGCGCACCGGTCAATGTTCTCGAGAATAATCAGTCTTGTCTCGAGCAGCCTTTGAAGTCCGTTGACCACGATCACGCTGTCAACCCCCAGAAGTTCCGACGCTCTCCCGACGAGTTCCCGCACAGGAAGGTAACAGTGCCCCTCGGCCATGGCGGCTTGCTCAAGCGTGTAGGCGATTCCCGCCTGTGCCCGTTCCACGGAATCAACCTTGAAACCGAGGCTCTGCGCTATCCTATCGGCTCTGACGAAGCCGATGCCCGAAACCTCGATAGCCAGGAGGTAGGGGTTCTCCTGGACGACGCGAACCGAGTCGTTGCCATACCTTTTGTAGATTTTGAGGGCGAAAGGGGTGCTGATCCCGTGGCTGTGCAAAAAGATCATGATCCGTCGGAGCTGCCGCTGCTCTCCCCACCCTTTGCGGAGGGCGGCAATTCGTTTCTTCCCGAAACCGGCAACTTCTCGGAGGCGTTCGGGATCGTTTTCGATGATGTCAATTGTCTCCATTCCGAACCGATCAACCAGGCGGTCGGCGAACTTCTCCCCGATGCCGGGGATCAGCCCGGAGGAAAGATACTTTCGCAAGCCCTCCTCGTTCGAGGGGACTACCGACTCGTAGTTCTCGACGGCGAATTGTAGCCCGAACCTGTCGTTGACCACCCAGCGGCCGATGCAGCGGAGGATCTCCCCCGGCGAGAGGCCGATAAGATTCCCGACGATTGTAACCTGGCCGGTCTGCTGTATGTCCATAAGCGCGCGCCGCGTGACGAAGGCATCCCCTGTCTCGCGCAATGAAGACAGAAGTGAGCCGAGACGGCCGGGCTTGAGACGGGCAACGGTGTAGCCGTTGGTTTCGTTGAGAAAGACGACCTTTTCGACTGTCCCCTGGAGGACCTCTTCCGCTTCCAACATCAAACGCTTTTTCCTTATGAGGAGCCCCGCCGGGCGGAGCTCAGGTTGCGAGCTATTGAAGATATTTGCCGATGATAGTCGTCAGTCTCTTCCTGGCTTCTTCGGGGATGAATTCGGGTTGCGTGATGATCGCTTTTTCAAGGGCGTGGGCGCACCCGCAATCCTCCCGAACGGGTATTCTTGCTACTGCGAGCCTGATGATCTTCTGAGCTATGCGCGCGTTCTGGTGAAGCACACTGACGATGGTCTCAACGCTGACCTCCTCGGCGTCCTGCTTCCAACAATCGTAATCGGTGACCATCGCGAGGGTGGCATAACACATTTCCGCTTCGCGGGCAAGTTTTGCCTCGGTGAGATTGGTCATGCCGACCACATCAAAACCGAGCCGGCGATATGTATTCGATTCGGCTCGGGTGGAAAATGCCGGCCCTTCCATGTTGACGTAGGTGCCTCCTCGGTGAACCGCGGCGCCAGCCTCCTCGGCAGCTTGTACGAGAACGGCGGATAGATTCCCGCACACGGGGTCTCCGAAGGAAACGTGCGCCACCACGCCGTCGCCGAAGAATGTGTCTTTGCGAAGCTTCGTGCGGTCGTAAAACTGGTCCGGGATGACGACATGTGTGGGCCGGAGTTCCTCTTTGAGGCTGCCGACGGCGCTAACAGAGATGAGCCGCTCCACACCGAGCTTCTTGAATCCGTAGATGTTGGCGCGGAAGTTCAGCTCGTGAGGCGAAAAGCGGTGGCCTCGGCCGTGTCTCGGCAAGAAAGCTACTTTCCGGCGCTCCAGTTGACCGAGGATGTACCTGTCAGATGGCTCACCGAAAGGCGTGGACACTGCCGTCTCTTCCGTATTCGAAAAGCCCTCCATCTCATACAATCCGCTGCCGCCAATGATTCCTATTTCAGCTTCTGCCATCTCAGCTCCTCTCCTTCTTTCATCTTTCACTCCAACGGTTCGTATGTCCGCGCCCCGTCTGCGGGAGCGAGGGTTATAGCGTAGCCCGCTTGCGATACAGCCCGTATCTTCCACACCGGTCCCCGCGCCCCGTCCGCGGGGGGTAGTCCCCTGTCAAACCTGATAGTCTATCCGACTGACTCGCCGGGATGAAAGGAAAAATGTCTCCCCCGTGTTCGTTCCCGCCAGTCAAAAACATAGGCATTTCCTCCCGGCGGGCTTTCGCTGTGCAGGATCGCCTGCAAAAGCCTTCTAAGAGAAGGCGAAAGACCTGGCGGCCGCCGTTATCCCGGCTGCGTTGCTTTGATTATCCTCTCCATGCCTTCGATTTTCGCTGTTCCGGCCGAACAGGACTCGATGCTTTCAACGATATTGCCCATGTGATGATAAGGCACGGAGACCGTCATCTCGTCGCTCCCGAATTTCTGAATTCTTCTGCTGGTGTAGTCCAGGAGGCTGACGTTGATTTCCCCGGAGACAATGGGATAGGCAACAGCCATGTGGCAGGTGGAGCCGCTCATTTCAGTTCGCGGCGGGATACCGTTTGCATACTGGGCCAGGGTTAGCAGCCGACAGCCCTGCTCCGGATTACAAATGAACACCACAAGGTCGGGCTTCTCATGCGCCCCTTCCAGCGGAGAGAAAATCACGTGATCGGCCAAACCCAGAGGAGGGGCCGTCGTAAGAAACATGGCGCGGTGAAAGGTCGCAACGGAGCAGAAGAGTTTCTCGCCGTGAACGAGGAATTCTTTAAGGGCTTTGTCGGCGGCGCCGGTCGGTTTGGGCGCCAGGCCGAGATGCCAGGCTCCTCCGGGGCATCCGGAGTTGTCCTTACTGATGCAGAAGGTTTTTCCGTCTCTGGCACCGAGCAGCGCTTCACAAACCCAGGGCTTGGTGTCTCCAGCCCTTTCCGCCGGTTTCATAGAATAGGTTACCGCCACAGGACTCCCCTTGAGTCCTAACAGCTCTTTGAGGGTTTTTGCGTATTCTTTCCATTCCATCACGTCGTCCTCCTTGTATTGCGAGCGCATGCCCATCTCCACAGATTCTCAGCCATCACTTCGCTTGTGAGTGAAAGGAATCGGCAGACAGTCATCACAACTCGCCGTGAGCTGCCTCAGGGCGGTGCATATCCCTCGGCGGCGTTTCATTTCTGCGGTTTGCCTCGGCAACATCTTGCACCGCCAGAAGTTTTTCATTGTTGACGCGGGGCTACCGATTTGCAAAAATCTGCTCGATTCAGTTCTTCGATCTTACCACACATTCAAACAGGAGATAAATCGGCAAGCGCTGAGTCCGAAATCGGAAATCCGAAATCGCACCTCGGATCGAGGTGTCTTCTGCCGTCACTCGAGGAGGAAAAGGATGACTTACGGGCAGGGTAAAATCTGGTACGACGGGAAACTTGTCGAATGGGATGATGCCACAACGCATATCCTGTCGCACGTTATTCACTACGGGTCATCAGTATTCGAGAGCACGAGGTGCTACAAGACTCGCAAGGGGCCCGCGATCTTTCGGCTTCAAGACCATATAGCTCGCCTGTTCGATTCGGCTCGGATTTACCGCATGACTCTGCCATTCACGCAAGAAGAACTGTGTGAGGCAATTATCGAAACGGTGAGAGTGAACAAACTCGAGAAGTGCTATATCCGGCCGTTCGCCTTCAGGGGATACGGAAATATCGGCGTTAATCCCCTGGATAACCCCGTCCACGTTGCAGTGGCGGC
>JABMQX010000038.1 GCA_013203085.1 bacterium
CCAACCTCGAAAGCCTGCTCCCTGACGCGCGAATCGACCCTCGCGCCTCCAATCACGCCTATGATCATCCGCTTGTCTCCTACCAGATATGCCGGCTCTCTCTGCACCACTTGCTTCGCAATGAGGATTGCCGATTGCGGAATAGCGACCGCCGACCCCCAAATCCGGAATCCGAAATGGGTTCGCTTAGCTCGACGCTGTTCAAGGTACCATGCTTCACAAGCCCAGTCAACCCGCTTCCTGCTCCAATGCCAACTGGACCCGGAAGCGTGTGCCCGAGATTGCGCATTGCGGAATGGCGATTGCGGACTGCGAAATCCGAAATCCTCTTCCTTGCCCGGCAGCCGTCCCGACGTTCCTTGCAGACAAGGGGCGAAATCTGATATAGAATGGAACTCACCAGTGTCAGTCCATTGCGGATTGCGGATCGCCGATTGCGGAGTCCGGAATCCGAAATCTGAAAGCCGGAATCTGAAAGCCCGCCCGGGAAGGTAGTGAAACGGCTTGGGCATTGCGGAATGCGGATTGCGGAATGGGCGCTGCGGAGAGAATCGAAGTTTCTTGACTGCGGAAGACGACTTGCGGATTGCGGAATGGGCGCCGCGGATTGGCGAATGCACAATGGGTACTCGCAGATGGGAAATCTGAAATCTGAAATCCGGAATGCGAAATCGGAGCGTTGTGCGCGGCTCACTTGCGCCGAGCTCGTCCTTTCTGAGCAGAAACGACGCGCCGGAAGACGTCTCGCAAAGACGCAAAGACGCAAAGAAGGCAGGAAAAAGGCTGTGCCTGCTCTCCTTTTTCTCCTTATGGTAGCCCTTCTCGTGTTTGTCCCTGTCCTTTCCGGGAGATGTGAAGTGAAGGTCATCTGCGTCGCCCGGCGACCTATGGACCCAACCTACCCCCACGACGTTCTGGACGGTGAGGAGGCTCTGCTCGTGGGGGTGGCCCGATCCGATGGGCCGCCGCTAACGGAATATCAGTGGGAATTCGGCGATGGGACGAAATCGGAACGCATGCCTGTGGAAGACCCCCTCGCGCTCGAAGCTACGCATATCTACAGCGGTCCCGCTGAACGTTTGTTCAGGGCAACGCTTGTCGTCTGGGATGAGGCAGGAGATAGGGGCGCCGATGACTACTACCTGAGAATACGTCCCGATACGCTCCGGACTCGTGCCCACATCGCTTGCGACCGGGCACTCTGGAGCTTGCACAAGAGAATGAATCGCATTGAGAGCGATGGCGTCGCTATCGGATATTGGGAAAGCCCTGGTAAGACTC
Source organism: bacterium (assembly GCA_013203085.1). Taxonomy (GTDB): domain Bacteria; phylum Auribacterota; class JABMQX01; order JABMQX01; family JABMQX01; genus JABMQX01. The sequence continues at coordinate 1,282 of JABMQX010000038.1, forward strand.
ACCGAATAGGCATCACATCCGCGTGCATACAAGCCTTCGAGAATCTCGGCAACTTTCCCTTCGACGATCCGGAGGAAAGCCCTTACGTGGACGATGTGCGCCGGGCTCTCGATCAGCTTCTTCTCGACATGAAGCCGGAGAACATATCGCCTCAGAACGCCGGCGACCCGGACCTGAACGGGAACGGGATCGGTCTCCTATGCCATCACGACCAGAGTCCGCAGCACATCTTCAGCAGCGAGGGCCTCGCCATCATGGCGCTGGTGATGAGCCGGGCTCCGGAGAGAGTGGCGACCGTCGGGGGCGAGCACGTCGTCGGCCGGCAGTTTGTGGACATCGTCCAGGATATGGTGGATTTCACCGCCTTCGGACAGACCGATGACAATCCCGAAGAAATCGTGGCTCGCGGGGGCTGGCGCTATGACCTCCCCAATTCCGGTGAAGCTGATATGGCGTGCACCGAATGGCCCGTCTCCGGCCTCATGATGGCAGGGAAAAACTGGGGCAAGTTCGGCCTCCGGGTTCCCGCCTGGGTGAAGGCCGAGCTGAGGGAGAACTTTCTCGTCGCCGATCACAACGCTGAGACGGGCGGTTGGCAGTACATGGCCGACCCCACAGGTCGCGTGAATATCGGCTTGACCGGCATTGGCATTCTTTGTTCCGCGTGGACGGGGCTTCCATTGTCCGATCCTATGGTCCAGTCCGGTCTCGCCTATATTGCCGCTAACTGGGATTCGGGCGGCCAGTTCGGACACCTCACTTCCCTGTTCAGCATGTACGCCATCGCGAACGCCATGCGAGCTTACGAATGCGATGCAATCGGCCCCCATGACTGGTATCGAGAATACGCAGAACACTTAATCCACACGCAGAACCCAGATGGCAGTTGGTCGAGCGAAGGATATGAGAAATCATGGCCCCTCGCGACTGCCTGGGCTGTGCTGGTCCTCCTGAAACCGCAAACCCCTCCCACCGTCATCATGGATCATCCCGAAAGGGCCCAACAGGGCGACGTATCCCTTACTTATCGCCTGTTCGATGACAACTACGACGAGTGCGACCTCGTGCTGGAATTCTCAAGCGACGGCGGCCAGACGTGGCCCCCCGCCACACAAGTCGGCGGGGACGACCTCACGCACGTCGAAGCCGTGCCGGAGGGATTGGCTCGCCTTTTCATCTGGGACACGCTAACGGACATCGGAAAAGCGAATGTTGACAACGTCTCTGTCAGGCTCACCGCCTATGACGGAGAAAAGGGAGAAGCAGACGAGATCATCCTCCCCGGCGTGTACAACGATGTCGTGCCGTTTGAGCGAGTGGAAATCGCTGCCCCTTCCGCGAACGGCCGAGGTGTCGCTGCGGCGGACTTCGATGACGATGGCGACCTCGATGTTTTCGTAGCCAATTTCGACGAGGAGGACTTCCTTCTTCGGAACGATTCAGGTGTCCTTGTGGAGACCTCGCCCTTGGGGGCCATGGGCGGTGCTTTGCCATCCACTTGCGGTGTGTGGGGCGATTTCAATGGTGACGGAGCCATAGACTTATACCTTGTCCTTGCGGGCAAGCCGAACAAGCTCTACGCTGGCGATGGGGCTGGCTCTTTCGCGGAGGTAGCTTCCCAGGTATCGGTCGCGAACGCCGGCGGAGGCACGTCTGCCGCATGGGGAGACTACGACAGCGATAATCGGCTCGACCTGTACGTGGGGAACGATCCTTCTTTCGGTTCGGGGCTAAAGAACGCTCTCTATCGTAACTGGGGTATTCCCGGTTTTGCCGATCTCGCCGGTCCGAAGGAGATGAATTGCTCTCTGGCGACACGTTCAATAGCCTGGTGTGACTTCGACAGGGACGGCAAGATTGATCTTTACGTGGCTAACGGCAGCCTGCCATCCGAAGAGCAAGGCAACCGCCTTTTCCACAATCTCTCGGCTGAACTTTTGCTTCCCTTCCCTGATGTCTCATCGGAAGCTGGCGTGTCAGACCCCCGCAGCGCCGCCGCCGTAGTGTGGGCAGATTTCAATAGCGACGCTCTTTTCGATATTTATCTCGTCAACTCCGGCTCAGATGAGAACGTTCTCTACTTGAACAACGGCGATGGAACGTTCCGGGACGAAACGGCCCATGCAGGGCTGCGGGGTCCGCCCAACGCCAGAGGCGCTGCCGTCGCCGATTGCGACAATGACGGCGACCTCGATATCTTCGTTTCCGTTGATGGCGAAGACTGCCTTTATATCAACAGAGGAGATTGCACGTTCGCCGACGTGGCAAGACTGGCGGGCATAAGCGAAATTGCAGATAGTAGGGGAGCAGCGTGGCTGGATGTCAACGGCGACGGCTTCCTCGACCTTTATGTCAGCCATAATGGGGCAAAGGATGTCATCTATCTAAACAGAGCCACAGAGGGGAACTGGCTGAGAGTCCGGTGCCTCACGGATGCCAACGGCGACGCCACCGACACCGACTACGCCGACGATAGAGACGCTATCGGCGCCATCGTTGAAGTGGACCTGGATGGCGACATGGATTTTTCCCCCGAACCTCCGGATCGGCTCGAGATGCAGTGCGTTGATGGCGGCTCCGGCTACATGTCTCAGGGGCAGCTCTGGCCTCACTTCGGGCTCGGGCGCTACGCCATCGCGGACGTCAAGGTAACTTTCCCCGACGGTTCGATAGTTTACAAGTGCGGCGTATCAGCCAACCAGACCGAAGTCATCCGCGACATCGCGCCCACAGGAGATTTCTATGTGCACGTCTTCACCCCTGAGGCTCCCAGAAGCGGCCGAGTAGCCATCGGATACATGATTTTCAACTCTGCTGAGAAACACTGCGACATCGGCGTCGAGTATTCCCCCGACAGCGGACAGACCTGGGAACCCGCAGTGATGTCTCCGGGCGGCGAAGGAATCTCAGGCCTTTTGTCATCTCCGGAGGGTGTCCTTCACACTTTTCTGTGGGACAGCATCATGAACCTCGGAATCTCGAATCACGATAGCGTCCGCATGCGCATCACGCCTCTTGGCCCCGACCGCGGCCAGCCCGGGGAGACAACCGACTTTTCTGTTCACAATAATACAGCGCCGCAGGTGTTTGTTGAAACTCCCTCCGGCGTAAGCACAGGCGAAATCCCTATCCGCTACACACTGGCAGACGCGCAAAGCGATAATTGCACGATTCGCGTCGAATACTCGACCGGCCCCGGGAATCCGTGGCGTATGGCGACGGTGGGCTCCGGCGGTGACGGGACCATTACTCTGGGGTCATCCCCTGAGGGAGTTCTCCACACGTACGTCTGGAATTCTTTTGCCGGCATTGGAAGCAGCGTTCTTGACAGTGTCAGAATTAGAATCACTCCTTCGGACCGCTGGAATGGCGGCGAGGCCAAAGCGACAGACTTCTTCTTTGTGGATAACAATCTACCGCCTTCGGCAAGCGTGGACACGCCACTTTCCGTGCAGAAAGGAGCCGTCGTTTTGACCTATCGTCTGCTCGATGCGGAAGGCGACCCTTGCTCGGTGGGCGTTTTTTACTCCCTCGACGGTGGGCGAAGCTGGCTATCCGCAACTATGGCTGCGGGCGGGGACGGCACGACGGGTTTGAAGTCTGCTCCATCCGGCGAGCCTCACACGTATGCGTGGAACTCCCTTGAAGATTTCGGCCGTGATTACAGCGCGGTTGTACGCATGATGGTGATTCCGCATGACGCCAAGACCGGCGCATCCGGACAAACCACGGATTTTGTAGTGGACAACCTACGCCCCGCTGAGATGGCTTTTTCCCCAACATTCTTCTCTTTCTCAAGCGAGGAAGGCGGCGAACCTCCGGCTCCTCAAACCCTTGAAATATGGAACATAGGGAGTCATTCACTTGAATGGATCGCAGCAACTGACGCCGGCTGGCTGATGCTCTATCCGGCTGCGGGGTCCAGCTCCGGCGAAAAGGACGCCGTTGAGGTCTCTGTTGACACGACAGCACTCTCAGAGGGAACCTACGAAGGAAATATCACCGTTTCGGCTCCGGACGCCGTTGGCTCACCCGTCAAAATTCCGGTTGTTCTCGAGATATTCCCTCCTCCTCCATCTCTATCTGTGCCGGAATTTCTTCTCGCCTTCAGAGCGGAGGAGGGAGGCGCGGACC
>JABMQX010000384.1 GCA_013203085.1 bacterium
ATTCTGGCATCCAGGATTGGGGCCGGAGGCGGCGAAGGGAACATCGCAGACTCCCTGCAATGACAACAGCTTTCTCACAAGTGAAAAACAGGTGATGTCGGTCAGAGATCACACAATTCGAAGGAAAGGACGGAGAATGGGCGGAATACCGAAACAGCACACTATCAACCGCCGAGACTTCCTCAGGGCCTTGGGCATGGGGACAGCAGCCCTCGCACTGCCTCGGCTGATGTCTGCGTTCAGCTCACACGAGAGAAAAGTCAATTTCGTTTTCATTCTTATAGACGACATGGGTTGGCCGGACCTGGGCTGCTATGGCAATAAGTTTCACGAGACGCCGAACATAGACCGCTTGGCCCGGCAGGGGATGCGCTTCACCGATGCGTACGCAGCTTGCCCGGTTTGTTCACCGACACGTGCCAGCATAGTCGCGGGTCAATATCCGGCTCGGCTTGGCATCACCGATTTCATCCCGGGACACTGGCGTCCGTATGAAAAGCTCCGGGTTCCGATAAACCGGCAGCAGCACTTGCCCCTTGAGTCCATAACAATCGCCGAAGCGCTTAAGCCGGCGGGCTACGTGTCTGGCGCGTTCGGGAAGTGGCATCTTGGCGGGGGCATGTTTTACCCCAATCGGCAAGGTTTTGACTCGATGCTTGTCACCAGCGGAAGACATTTCGGATTCAGGACGACGCCTAAAATCGAAACAGGAAAGAATTCATACCTGGCTGAGGTGATCACTGAACAGGGCGAGAAGTTCATCGAAGCCAACAAAGACCGGCCCTTTTTTCTGTACCTATCCCACTTCGCGGTGCACATTCCATTGCAGGCGCGCCGGGAGCTGATCGAAAAATACGAGAATAGACCCAAGCCGAAAACCGGTGTCAACAATCCCATATACGCTGCAATGGTCGAGCATGTTGACCAAAGTGTCGGACGCATTCTCGAAAAACTCGATGAGCTGAATCTCGCTGATCGCACCGTTGTTGTCTTTTTCTCGGACAATGGCGGATTACGGCAACGCTTCGACGGCAAGGGTGAGGTTGTGTCAACAAACGCCCCCCTGCGAGACGAAAAGGGCACGCTGTACGAAGGCGGAATTCGCGAGCCGCTCATCGTACGCTGGCCAGGCGTCGTGAAGCCGGGAAGTGTATGTCACGTACCAGTTTCGAGCGTTGATTTTTGCCCCACTTTTCTCGAGATTGGCGGCTCAACGGGGGTCCCAAGCCACGTTCTCGACGGCGAAAGCTTAGTCCCGTTACTCAGGCGGAGCGGAAAGCTTCGACGCGATGCCATATTCTGGCATTACCCGCACTACCATCACTCGACACCTGCCGGGGCAATCCGACAGGGTGACTGGAAGCTAATCGAGTTCTACGAGGACAACAGGCTCGAGCTGTACAACCTGAGAACCGACATCCGAGAAAAAACCAATCTGGCAAGCAAAATGCCGAAAAAAGCCCGCGAACTGCAGCAGAGACTTGCCGCCTGGCTTCGCTCCGTCAACGCTCAGATGCCAACATCCAACCCGGCTTTCGACCCGGCACGACGACTTGAATGGGGCCGGCACCCCGGACGAAAATAAGCGTCTGCACGCCGATACGATCGTAGATGGGACTTCCGAAAAAATGCGGCTTCTCACTTTTTCTTCCTTCACGTGCTATCTTAAGGGCTACCTCGCGCGACACGAGGCATTCACCTGCACGATAACCGATGAAGGGCCTGCCCGTAGCTCTCGGACAGGGAAAAAGTGGCCTTTGAAAACGGGGGGTAAGTTCCGCGGGCCGCCATGAACCGGTTCACTGTCCGGCGGAAGACCTCTTTCCGTCATGACTTCAATGGAAGAATCCATTTGACAGTCCCACGTTATGCGTGCATCTTGGCCCATCTGACTGATAGAGTCGAACGAAACTCTGGAGTCAAACCTTTTGTCCGGAGGAAAGGAGCGAGCATCAATGTTTCGAATATCGGTTCTTCTGGTTTGCATCTTGATGGCGCTTGCAGGAGTTGAGGTCGCCATGGCCGCAAGCACGGTTTACCCCGGAACGGCCTGGGCGAGGAAGCCCCCCGCTGAAGTCGGGTTGAACGCTGCCAAACTGGAGGCTTTCAGAAAGTATGTGGGCGGGCGCGGGTGCGTCGTCCGCCATGGCTACATGGTTTACACCTGGGGCAACCCGGCCAGGCGAGCCGACGTCGCCTCTGCTCACAAAGTGTTCAACACTCACTTCCTCCTCAAGGCCATCGAGAAGGGCAAGATATCCAGCCTGGATGACAGGGTGAACGTGGTCGAGCCTCGCCTGAACGACCTGAACGAGAATCTCGGCTACAAGGAC
>JABMQX010000385.1 GCA_013203085.1 bacterium
CTTCTCCCGCTCGATCCACCCTTCTCGCTCCGGGATGGTCACAGAGAGATGTTGTGCGCTGAGAGGGCGTAGAACAAGCCCTTGAACGTCCGCCTTTTTGTCAATCAGTCGCATCGCATCCCGCCTCTGGGACATGGGCCTCTGTCCGAGAACCTCCCCGGTGATCATGAACGACGCTCCTATCCGCTTCATGTGTTCCTTCGCCAGGCGGAAGGTCAGAATCCGGCAGTCAATGCAGGGATTCATATTCTTCCCGTAACCGTGCTTCGGGTTCTTGACTATCTCGATCAGTCTCTTACTTATCGGGATGATTTTCAAGGGAACGCCCAGTTGCTCGGCGGCTCTCGCGGCTTCTGACTGGCGTCGAGCTTTCCCCATGTACGTGCTGAAACAGCTCACGTAGTTGATGGCGTGCACCTCAAGTCCCTGATCTTGCACCACTCTTATCGCCAGGCGACTGTCCAGACCGCCTGAAAGTAAAGCAACCGCTTTGACCACACCAACCTCTTCTTTCATCCCTCAGCGAGTTTTGACCATTACTTTCCTCCACCATCCGGCAAAGTCACTGCTATCTGTACCGGCTTGGTGGGGACCAACTCGAACTCCACTGTTTTCTTCATCCCTTTTGCTTCAACAGTCAGCCTGTACGTTCCATGAAAACCTCTGAATTCCACTTTCCCTTCCGCGTCCGTTACGCCTTCAAATCGAGTTCGCCATTCCTTTCGAACCAGTCGGCGGATGCGGCGGTAAACTTCTTTGGGCGCGAGGTCCTTGCGAAGGAGCCCTCCTCCCTTCAACCACGCCTTTGCCTCGCACAGATCCCACCAAACGATGCAGTCCACAGCCGGATTCCCGAAGCAGATGCGGAAAAATTGCTCCGCATAGTCCGCTTGAGCCTTCTCGTCCCAGACACCCTTGTGGTAACTCCCGGTGATGGCGTTTCCGGAGGATGTGGGCGTGAACTCCGTTATCTGAATCCTCTTGCCGAGGCGAGAGTAGGCTTTCAGCGTTTTTTCGACCATATCCAGTGGATACCAGTCGGTGCGAGGCTCATGGCATTGCAGGCCGATGGCCTCGAACGGAGCATTCCGTCTGATTAGTTCCTTGATGAGTTTGTAGAAGGGCCCTTTTCCTTCAGTGTCTTGAATGACATAGTACTCGTTGACAACGAGCAGAGCGCCCGGGTTGGCTCGTCTTGCCCACTTCAAGCAACTTTCTACAAAGTCGGCAGTGGATTTTGTTCCCGGCCACGGACGGGTGTGCGTAGGCTCGTTGACAACGTCCCAGGCGTTGATCACCCCTTTGAAGTGGGATACGCAATCGGTTATCCGCCCCCTCAAAGCCGCCAGCGAGTCCTCTTGCGAGAGTTTTTCCACCCAGCGCGGCCTGCCGGAGCTCACCGTCCAGGCGAGAGGATGTCCCTTGGTTACGATTCCTTTTTCTTTGCACCAGCGGGCGACCGTCTCGCGGTAAGCGTGCTGCGGTTTACCTCGCTGCGGTTCGTAGCCCCGCCAGTAGAATGGCAGCGTCGCGAAATCGAAAAGCTCTTCGAACCGCTTCGCGTACAGCGAATTCTCCTCGGGGCTGGAGAATCGGTCGAACCCGAAGATGTTGCACCCCACATGAAATCGGCTGGTTGTTTGCTCGGCGACAACTCTCGCTCGCGAAGCCGGGAAGCCTTCTGCTGTGCGTACGACTACTGAAACCAACCCTTTTCTGTGCTGTTCGATCGCTTCTTGCGCTCGCTGAAGAGCCGCCCTGTCTGCCTCCGGGCTTCCTTGCGGCTGCGCCTCGACGAGAAGAAAGAGCGAAGTCGCAACAGCCAAGAAACCGGTAAACCACCGTAAATGCATCTTCTTTCTCCTACGGAACTGCGTTGCACGTTTCATTTCATCTCTCCTCTCTCCTCACGCCAACAGACTTCTCTCATCTCCTCGCCGTCCAGCATCCCTTGCAGAATGATCTCCGGCATTTTCTCGGCAAGACGGCGTCCTGGAATAGGTCTTCAGTCCCAGGGCCGAATAGGATCTCAGGCTTGCTTCCGGTTTTGGGCACATCATAACGTGTTC
>JABMQX010000386.1 GCA_013203085.1 bacterium
GACCAGCACGTTGAAAAAGACGCCGAGGTAGATCGCGCGAAATCCCCGCACGAAAGCCGCCCGCCCCCCCGAATAGCGGAGCTCGTAGAATTCGATGTCGGTCAAGACCTTTGACCTTCGCCACAGCCGGGCGTAGAAAAAGACCGACATCATGCCCGAGAGGAGAACCGCCCCCCACAGCCAGTTGCCCGAAACGCCGCCTTTTCCCCGCACGAAGTCGGTGATCAGCAGCGGCGTATCCGTCGAGAACGTCGTGGCCACCATGGACGTGCCTACGATCCACCAGGGCAGTGAACGCCCCGACGCAAAGAAGTCCGTCAAGCCCCGTCCAGCTCGGCGGGCGTAAGCCAGCCCCACCGCAAGGGCGAACAGCAAATAGGCAACAATAATCGCCCAATCACCTGTTGAAAGATGCACTTTTCAAACCTCCTTTTCAACCGCGGAGCACGCAGAGACCGCAGAGATGAAAGACAGATCGACGACGCCCCGGAAAAGTGGGTTCATCTTCTCAGCGCCCTCTGCGATCTCTGCGGTTAATCATGAGCTAAAGAACTCCCGATGTCATTCGTAGCGACGTCGCCGCTATGTGAAAAAGCCGCCAGGAAGGTCTCTCGCATCCGCACGCCCTGGGTTTCTCCGGTCACCGCGTCAGCAGCGCGGAAGTCGTATCCATCGCCCCCTCTGAAGTAACCTACCCAGTACGGATAATGAATTTCCCGAACTTCGCGAATCTCCTTGACGGAAGCCTTGACCTTCAATCTCAATCCCTGACGCACGAGGTGCCAGCGGAGGCTCTCCCGGCACGCCCGCCTGGCCTCTTCCGCAGACACGAGAAAGTCGAAAACCTCACCGGATGCCTCATTGCAAAACTCCATCTGCTTCGCGTCGAAGAAAGAGAAAATGTTGCTGATTCCGTCTGTACAGGCGATTATCTCGTGCTGGTCATCCCTCTGAGAAATCACGACCCTGTGAACGTAATAAGGAAGGTACAGAAGCTCCATCTTCTTCATCTCGCGTTTACGGCGAGGCGAGAATCTCTTTCGCTTGCAGAGGATTCCCCTCGCGTCGTCCGCAGAAACTCTCGGCACGACGAATCTCACGGGCAGTTCCTTCCGATGACCCCACTGCTTCGCGTCTTGGCGAGAGAAGGCGGGAGAGGGGAAACATTTCGCAAAGGCACGTCAGAGTTACCGGTTATCAAGTGCCGAGCCACAAATAGATGACCACCTGGGTGGCCATGATGACCACTGTCCACAAACGTAGGTCTCGCCACCATTTTCTGTCAGGCACTCCCTCGAAAACCGTCTCCCGCCTAACAAGCCAGACGACGGCGGCGATGATTGCGAATCCGATGACGGTGAATATCTTCAGCCACTTCAGCGAGATGCCTTCGACAACGCCTCTCAGAGCCCAGCCAATGCTTCTCAGAGCTTTCACGAGAAACGAGCGCGCTTTTGGCTCTTCGCTCTGCCCTGATTCCCCCTCCTCCACTTTTTCGCTCTCCGGTTTGGCTGATTCGGCAGCGGCGGTTTTCTCCGGCGCCTCGGACGTTTCTGCCGATGAATCCCTGGGACCCTCGGACGCTGAACGTGACAGACAGAAAGACACAATGACTGACGCCGCCGCCAGCGCGGTGAACAGCACAACCGGCAGCAACCACGCTCCTCGATGCCGGACCACTCCCCGCCAGAACATTCCGCCGCCCACCGCGAGGAGGATCAGGGCGGAAACCAGGTTCGTCACCCTGCCGCTGACGGTGTTCTCGCCAGCGACGGCGATAAGCAGCAGAATCCCAAAGAACGCCAGAAAGCACCCGACGATCTCCAGCACTTGAATCCCTTGTTCCTGCGGCGAGGAGTCTTTCTGATCCATCATAGACCTCTCAAAGCTCTTTCTGCGATCACTGGTTCTATCTCTCGGCTCTCCGCGAGAGGGTCTTCTGAATCGTCTTATCTTTCAAGACCAGACCATAAACAAGCCCGTGAAGCCGTTCCAGGGGATGTGGCTTCGTCAGGAGGCTGACCACTGTTGTAATCACAAGAGAACTGACAAAGGACCACCAGGCGATGTAAAGGAAGGGGTCTTGGCAGATGAAGATACCCTTTTTCATCACAAACAGGGACGCCGCGATGGCCACGCCCGAAGTCAGCCCGACCAACGCTCCCCACTGCGTCGTCCTTCGCCACAGCATACCCAGAAGGAGAATGGCGAGGGTCGGACCCTGGAAAAATGAAAGCAGCGTCTGCATCGCGACATAGATGCCGGGAAACTTATCCGTCACCGGCGCGAATCCCACCGCCAGAAGGACGAAAGCGATGGTAAGAACCCTTCCCACGACAAGGTAATGTTTGTCGGGAGCGTTCTTGCGAATGAATCTCTGATAGATGTCTTTCGTCCAGAGGGTAGAAGCGGAGTTGAGATAGGAATCCACGCTCGACATCAGGGCCGCGAAAAAGGCGGCGAAAACCAGCCCCATCAACCCCGGCGGCAGGAGTCCTTTCACGAGCGTCGGCAAAGCCTCGTCCGGATTCTCCAGCCCGGGATACATCGCCAGGGCGATCAGCCCCGGAAACACGATGAACACCGGAATGAAAACCTTCAGGACAGCCGCCCACAGCATGCCGCTCTTTGCATCCCATTCGCTTTTGGCGCCGAGGGTTCTCTGAATGATTGCCTGATTTCCGATCCAGTACGCCGTCGCCAGAACGATTGTCAAGCCGAGAATGATGCCGGTCCAGGGATAGGGACTCTTCGTCCCCACCGGAAGGAGCAGCTTGAAGTGGTCGGCGTATTCCGGGCCGAGGGCGTGGACTTTTTCGACCAGGCCGGACCAGCCGCCGACATTCCACAGCCCGAGGACGACGAGCGCTGCACCTCCTATGAACATTATCACGAGCTGCACAACATCCGTCATCACCACAGCCGAAAGACCGCCCGTCACCGTATAAACCCCTACCACCGTCGCCGTCAGGATGATGGAAGTCCACACGCTCCACCCCATCAGCGGCTTGAGCATGACAGCCGCTGTCCAGAAGAAAATCCCCAGGTTGCAGATCATGAAAACACCCCAGAGAACCGCTTCCATCGCCCGGACTGTATCGTTGTAGCGCCGTCCGAGGTATTCGGGGATGGTATAGATGCCCGACCTCCAGTAGTAGGGGATAAAGATGAAAGCTGCCAGAATCATCCCGGGGATACAGCCGATCCAGTCGAAGTTCGCCTGCACCAGACCGAATCGGTATGCGCCCCCGGAAGCCCCCACGAAATCGTAGGCGCCGATGTCCGAAACCACAATTGACATCCCGATCGCCCACCACGGAAGCATCCTGCCCGCGAGAAAGTAGTCCTTCGCCGAGCGGACGTACTTGCGCAGGATCGTCCCCAGGGCAAGCACTCCGCCCAGGTAGAAGAGAATGATGGTCGTGTCAATGAATGATAGCCTCACCGCTCTTCCTCATCTCTGTCCTCTTTCCGCCTTTGCGCCTTTGCGACCACGCCCTCGGCGTGGCTGTCCCACCTTCTCTCGCCAAGACACCAAGGACGCCAAGGATGTTCCGCATCCGATTTCCATTGATCCTCGCTTTGCTTCTGCCAGGATTGCTTCAACGCAGAGGCGATAAGCCGGTCAAGAAGACGGCCCGGGCGGACGGGCATTTCACCGGCAAAGACCCTTCGGTACCGGCAAAGCCCGCCCGCTCGCGAGCCAAACCGTTAACTGGTTTCGGATTTCAGATTTCGGAATCCGCAATCGCCAGTCCGCAATCGGCCGTGGTTCTCGTTCTTATCTTTTTCTGCACGTCTGCGTTTTCGCGTGGCTCCTCCTCTCACTTCAAAAAGACGGGCTCGGGTCCGACGCGAACCTCGACGGTGCCGTCGCTGAACTTCCGAAACGGGAGGGGCCGGCCCACAATATCAACCGCTTCCTCTGCAGCGAGGCCCTCGATGGCAAACCTCACGCTCTGCGTCTTCTTCGCCCAAAGGACGGCGACCGGCGTCTGCCCGTCGTTGAAGCTAAAACATTCGACACCTTCAGCGTTGACCTTCACCTCTGAGGCGAACTTCCCCTTGCCAAGCATGTATGTCAGATTGCACAAGGCAACATAAGCCGGGCGTGGCGTGAAATCGCGGTTGACCGTCCCGAAATTCCTCCCCCGCTCCGGGTACTCGGAGAAGATGAAATAGAAGAACCGCTCGGCGCCATTGGCGAGTCCATACACATAGGCTTTGACGAGGTAGCTCGCCTCTCCCCGCAGCGTCTGGTGGTCGCCTTTCCCCTCCGCATGGTTCGC
>JABMQX010000387.1 GCA_013203085.1 bacterium
CAGCCTCTTTTGCGGCCCGAGCTTGACTGCGCTCAGATGGTAGCCCAAGCTTCCCAAAAGTGCCACGCAAAATGCAAAGAAGTTTGGAGGAAAGAGTCCGCATTGATGGTGCGGCCGCGTTTGTGAGGCAGTGAGGAAGAGGGTAACGCAGAGACGCGGACGCAGTGTCGGGGAACGGTGGGCGGGCCTCTAACGCCCAGACGCTCCCCGAAATTGCCCCCCCTTCTACTCCAGACCGAAGACAGCGGTCGGGAGTGTTCCGGTCAATCCGTCGCAGCGGGGGTTCAATGAGCCGGGGGAAGGTTTCACCGCTTTCATGTGCCCGTCGCAGAACACGACATTTGCCCTGCCGTCGTGCCGAAAATGGGCGGTTTTCTCGTGGGCGTTGACGTAGTAAAACTCCTCGAGAAGGGGATTCGAGGGCGACGCCGGGGGCTGGAATGTATTGACCTGCGCGCAATCCGCGAAAAGGGCTATCTGTGAATCGTTACGCCTCGGAAACGGCTCGTTAAGGAGGTAAAAGTTGATCCCATACCCGTAACTCGCTCCCCGAAATTTCAGTTTGAAGTCCCCCGAGTGGTAGTCGAGCGATGGACAGAGCTCAATCCCCCCTACAGAGCGGATGTACGGATAGAGCCGCGCCCGGGTCTTGTCCAGAGCCCGAGTCCCTTCCGGCGTTCCCAGGGCGTATCCGCTCTCCAAGCCGAAATACCACAGCCTCCCCTCCGAAACGTTCTGTGCGAACGGAAACATCCTCCAATCGTTTTCCGTCAGGTACATGACCGTCGCGAGCTGAAGTTGCCTGAGATTGGAAGCGCAAAGCGCCTCTTTCGCCTTTCGCCTCGCTTTGCCAATCGTTGGAAGGAGCATCGCCGACAGAACGCCGATTATCGCCATAACAACAAGGAGCTCGACCAGTGTGAAACCGAAGCCCCGCCGTTTCAGATGACTTCTTCGTCCGTTCACCGTATCAAGGCTCACCGCTTTTCTCCGCTACTGGACAGTCCCGATCCTGTAAAATCTCCTTCTCACACTCTCAAGATTCGGCACCGGCCTTCTGGCCTTGTCGTCGCCGGTATCCAGAACGACCGTGGGCTGGCCGTCGCCGGTGACCGCATCGCCCACGGCTTCCCATCCGCTGCCATTCGCCAAGCCATCACACCAGTACACCTGATACTGCTTGTCCGCCTCTGTGGCAAAACCCACCTTCACCCCCTCCGACGACGGTTCCACAGAGATCATCCGAAATTCTGGGAAAGACTCAACGTGCACCAGCCTGAAGAATGAACCGAAGTCCGATTCCATGAAAGTTAGCGTCCCCCCGTCCTGATAGTACGGTTCAAAGGCTCTCTCGCCGGGGAGAAATCGCACCACCGTGGCGCCGAGGGCATCCGGCGAGACGGATGCGAACCTCCGGCTGCTGACCCCTCCTCCTTCCTCGGCAATTTCTACGATCTGCCCGGAGCTTGTCACTCCGAAAAGGTCTCCATCCCCGTCAAAGACCATGTCAGTGAAACCGTATATTCCCGACACGTAAGTCTCGGCATCGGAGTCGGTCAGGGGGTCGCCAACAATCGCGCCATCAATCTTATCGGGCGGAAAGAAGATCACCGATTCAACGGGCTCGGGGGGATAAGAGGTCGAAGTGGAGTAGAATAGGTTCCCTTCTTCATCAAAGGCGAGGGGTCCCGAATTGCCCTGCACGGTGGCGACGAGGTCTGTCCCGCCGGTCTCCGGGTCCAGAAGGAGGAGTCGGTCGGGCTGCCACGTTCCCGGTGTCCCCGCCGAGACGAAAGCCCTACCCCGGTGGTCGAACTCCAGGTCGTAATTGAGTTCTACCTGAGCCACCACCGATTCTGTCCCCGGCCCGATGGGCTGTACACCCGCTGCGTTAATATCAAAACTCGATATCGTGCCGACCGATGATTCCCCGACGTAAACCGTCTGCCCGTCCGGGGCAACTTTGACAAATGAGCCGAACAATCCCGGCGTTTCAAAATGGGCTGCGACAGTACGTATCCCCTCAGCGTCGAGGACGAAAACGTCAACATTGTCCGAGACAATCAATCTGCCGTCGGGAAGGAGATCGAATCCGCCGGACCAGGCGGAACCTGCCACCTCTGTCTCCCACGAATCGTATCCCTCGGGCGCCGAAATCTCGCCATTAACGTGGCCCCCTGCCAACAATGTCCCCAAAATAACTCCTGCAAGCTGAAACCTATTCATGATGTTTTCCTCCTTCTGCGCGCCTGCCAAGAGGCTCAACAGGCGCAGTTGCCCTTTTCCACGCTTCGGGCTACGGAGGGTGGACATCGGCGGGCGCCCCAAAGAGAAAACCCTTGAACCCCGCGTCTCGCGCGGCTCAAGGGTTGCACCCGTCTTCTTCACCCTTCTTTCACTCGAAGAAAAAGTGAATCACCAGCACACAGGCAGGTTTTCTGACTTTCGGATCATCCTCCACCCGCGCCTTCCCGGCCGCAGCCAGTGGCATTGTTGCGGGCTTCGTCCCCGATCACAGCGGCGGGACCGTGACGGCTCTGAACCGTCTTCCCTTTTAACCCGTTGCGGGTCACCTGTGTATCCTGATTGTCAAGTCCCTTAGTACCCTTCCCGACCGCGCCTGTCAATCTTTTTTTCGCGAAAATGTGATGCCTCACCCACAGGCGGAGATGAACTCACCGCAGAGAGCGCGGAGAACGCAGAGAGGAAGATGAGAAGGCCCCCTTCGTCAACTGCCCTGGCATGGGCATTTTGCCTTTCATTCCACGGGCGTGACGCCCGTGTCACGTGAGAGGCGACTGTTCTTTTCGCCCTGAAAGGGCACAACAAGATAGCGCAGGGCGGCCCCCTGGGGCAAACCCACGCAGTCGAGCAAGCCCTGAAGGGGCGCAATATGCTGCTCCCAAGACACAACAGCCTTCACGGGCATGCCACGCAAACCGAGGCACACCCACTTTGCTTCTTGTAGCGACGGTCACGGCGTGTTATCCTAGTGATAATA
>JABMQX010000388.1 GCA_013203085.1 bacterium
CATGACGGCCTTGGCCAGTTCGGTCCTCGGGTAAAGCCTGACTCCGACGCTCAAGCCCACACGGGAGGGCTCGGCTCGTTTCATGGTCTCGATGAGAGCGCGTACCGTCGCCCTGTCTTCGCCCGGCGCACCGACCAGGAGATCGAACATGAAAGAAAAGCCGTGCTTGCGACATAGCCGGGATGTCGCCAGGACATCCTCCGCCGTGAAATCCTTGCCCAGTGTTTTGAGCATCCGTGCGTGAACGTGATCAACCGTGAAATCAATCCCCACGCACCCGGCCCTCCTCATCAACCGTGCCAACCTCCCCGGAAAAGGAACCGGCACCGCGTACGCGTACCATCGCATCTTGTCAGCAATCCCCGCCCGAATCACCTCCCGACACACCTTCTCCGCGTGGGATGCCGGCACGTTGAACTCGCAGTCGCAGGTGTGAAAACAGTCAATCCCTTTTGCCAACAATCCGTTCAGTTCGCGAACAACGTCTTGCGGCGGCTTCGCCAAAACCTTTCTTCCTTTCGCCATGGGGTCGGCGCAATACGTACATTTCTTGAAACATCCCCTTTTGGTCTCGAACCCGACCATCCCGCCTTCGCGAAGATACCGGCGATTGTCCACCAGCCGCCTCTGCCAGAGCGACATCTCCCGCAGATTGTGACGATAGGGCGGGTTGGCGACGTAGAGACCGTCTTTCCTGTACAAAAGCCCCGGGACGTCACCGGCGTCTTCCTTTTTGCTCATCCTGGCAGCGAGCAGACTCAGCGGTATCTCTCCCTCGCCGCGAATGCCGAAGTCCACATCACAAAACCTCGCCACCGCCAGCGGAAATATCGAGAATCCAACCCCACCCAGTACAACCGGCGAGTCAGTATGCTTTTTCACAAGATCAACGATCTTCTTCGTGTCTTTCAGGCAGAAATCCCGGCTGGCGAAATAGGAATCGTCCACGTTGCGGGCGGTGATCGCAACCAGCACAGGCTCATCCGCCAGAGCCCGCTCGATGTCCCCGACAACATCCGTCGAGAACGCCAGGTCGAGCAGCCGAACTTCAAAACCCCGCTCTCGAAGAATCTGGTCCAGATAATCGAGGGCAATCGGCGAAACCGGCGGTTTCATCCGGTTCGGATTGACCAGCAGCACTTTTCCCTTTCGCGACATCGGTCCAAAAAACCTCTTGCTGAAGCCTCAGAAGTGCTCGGCGACACACAGGTCAACGCCATCATCCTCTCTCTGCGAAAAAAGTAACAGAAACCCCTCAGAACGAGAAGCTGAAAAGCCGTGCGGACGAGGCACGACTCATGCGAGAAAGGGTCCGCCCTCCGGGTTCCCAATTGAAGGCAAGCGTGGTGAAGAGAATCAACCGCAGGAGGAAAGGGGACAAATTGCCTTCTTCAAAGCGTGAGCAAAACTGGCGGGACAGGAACAAGCAGAGGCTATCTTCTGATCCAGCCGATGATGTATCTCCCCCTGCCCCAGAATCTTACAAGAATCCACTTTTTTGTCGAGCCGACTATCCGGGCCCGTGTGCCCTTCTTCAGAACGGCGATCCGCCTGTTCGCCCAGAACACGTCACAGTCAAACGAAGAAGTTATGAAGATTCTCCTGGCGTCAAGAACTTGACGACGCGCTTGAGAAAAGGAACCCGGTGAGATCAACAAACTTACAACAAGCGCGGGCAGAATTAGGCACCGTCTCATCATTACTCCTCCGACGCATCGTTCGGAACCGCAGCCACTCTGCAATGCTCATTTATAATGATACCACATCCAGACGACACAGGCAAGAAATCGTCTTGCCGAACTCCATGCGTGGCGACTATAGTGTCCCTTCTTCCCCTACTGGCAATTTCGAGAAGAGACATCCGCCGATAGGTCCACCGAAGCTGCTTTTGCTGAAATCACCTTCCCGGCGGGGGCGTTCCAACAGGCGGGAGGCTCGCACGAAAGGCCTCGCCGCTGACTTTCCATCCTCCTCCTCTCCTGGTCAGAGGATACGCTGTCTCGTCCACCATTTTGCCTTCCCTGTAAACCTCGACCTCCACGCTCGCTTCCCCATCCGAAACGCGAGAATCGAAAATCTCGTAGGTGAGCTTTCCTTTATGCTGCTGGCCTGTCCTCTCCATCATCAGACGGAACATTTTTTTCATCTCTGCGGCATCCACTGGTCCCGAGGCTGTCGCCGTGCCCTCTTCCCTTTTCTCGAGCATCCCCTCGATGTCAATGAACTCCACGGCTCTCTCGTAGTCGTTCGCCGCCAGAGCATCCAGGTAATCTTTCACCGTTTCCTCGCACGCAATTCTCTCCCGGGACTTCACCGCCTTCCCCGCCGCAGGCTTCCTTCCCGACTTCTCTTTCTCCTTTCCACAGCCGACAACAAAACCGCTGAGAAAGAGAACAACAAGCACAATCACACATTTCTTCAAGCGAAACATTCCTTTTCCACTCCTTTGTCTTCCCGTCGTCTTTTTTCGAGAACCGTATAGGAATAAGGACGCGCCCGTCAAGCTGTTTTGCCGAAAGGCGGCCCCGCCCGCCTCCCACAGACCAAAACAACTCTCGGGCTTGTGCGAACGTCTTCCCATTCAGACATGAGGTGCCAGGCGGCAGCCTCACTCAAGAATATTTTCCGTGAGAACAATCCGCCAAATTCGGTTTATCTTGATAACCAGGACCTCAACCGTCTTGGCATGCTGATCCGTGGAGACCGTAACCTTCAGCCAGGCCCAGCCATCGCCATCCTTCATATGGCTCAGACGGGCGAGCTTCAGATAGATAAATCCGTGTCGTATCTGCTCAGGAGTCTTCTGTCGAACCGGAAAACCGCTGAGGTTTTCCGCAATGCGGAGCATCACATCCCTCTTCGCATCGTTTTCACCCTCATTGGACGCGGGAATGTCGGGGACGTATTGCGAAGATCGAGGCCAGTCAACCAGCTCAGCCATCCCCTGCCACCGCATCCACTTGAGCCGGCTCACAAAACGTTTGACGACGCGGTCCGGTGTGTTGAACATACATCCTGTCAACACCGACACACTGACTGCCAAGCACATCACGACAGAGACAATTCTACGAGCCATCGTTCCCAGGCACCTCTTCGAGAAGACGCAATCCTTTGTCTGCTGAGCCTCTCACCTTCCGATGATACACTCTGCGGACACGAACCGCAACAGATGATCGGGTGTGGCTCCATTTGAGTGGCATGTCACGCTGCCTCCTTTCGCTGGTGACGGAGGTATCGTCTGTGCCAAATGGCGATTGACTCTCCGGGGTGATCCCAGGTACTGTCGAACGTGCCGTCTCGCAAGGCACAGCGTACCCGCAGAACCTGTTCTGCTCCCCTCTTGCTCCATCGCATGCCGGACTGTTTGCAGCGGGCTTGTACCAGCACCTTACAGCGCGCCTCCACTTCCCCGCTGCCAATGGGCAAGCCGAGATCGCGGTAGCGCGGATAGTCAACTCGATCCCGATTGTTGCTAAGGTAGGTGATCAGGTCAATCCAGTCGCGGACTTCGAGTCGACCCACGAGGGCAAGCGTTTTGTTGGTGGCGAGGTCAAAGGGGTGTAACACCAGGCCGAATTCCTCGTGCTGAACAAGGGGAAAGAACCGATAGGCGCTGTCCCGCGTCCATTGAATCAGCACGGAGTCTTCCCCCTGGGCAACGCCTACGTCACCGGCGACAGCGACCATGACATCATCGGATGGGACTAGGCCACCATCAAGTACGACACGAATGGCAACCAGCTTTGGGTGGCCCGATATCACGCAGGCGGAGAGGATATTGTAGCAGCCCTAACAGTGGATGCCTCGGGGAACGTCTACGTCACGGGTGGGAGTCGGGGTCGCGGCTACGATTACGCCACCGTCAAATATCGTGTGACAGTGCCTATCAGTGTAAATCTGTTGTCCAATCCTGGCTTTGAATCGAACCTCGATGGATGGACCACAGACCATGGCGCGAATCGCCCGGGGACCCCTATGCCTCATGGCGGCACCAGCTACCTGACGGGCAGCATGGACGGTGCCTCTGAGAGCTACACGTATCAGACGGTGGACTTGATCGGTGCAGGCTTCGATCCCGACGATTTGGATGCAGGCTCTCTGGAGGTGCATTTCGGGGGCTGGCAGGCGGGGTGGCAGACCCAGACGGATCAGGGAAAAACAGAAATCATCGTGACGGACGGCACGAACAAGCTGCTTCGAAGCGATCTCGGATGGTTCTATTCGAACCACACCTGGGTTCTCAAAGAGGGCGCCGTTCGTCTGCCGAAAGGTGCTCGCCTCATCACCTATGGTTTTTACACGCAAAGATTCGAGGGGTATAACAACGACGGTTATCTGGACGACGCCTTCCTGAAGTTACGCAAAGTGACCCGGCCGATTCGCGTGAGTGATGGCAACCTGATTCTGCAATGGGTGGCCTTCGGCGGTGGGACGTACTTCATCGAAAAGGCTACGGACTTGGTCGTAGGCGACTGGACGGAAGTGGCGGGGCCGATCACAGGAACGGCATCGTCAGTGCCATTCCCCGAGGATTCTACGGGATACTTTCGCGCCGCTCTGAGTAAGGCCGCAGGAAAGGCAGAAGGCGCGTTCTAACGGGAAAAATCAATTTCCGTGATTTTGCGCAAATCTTGTGCCCGCAAGCCACGTTTGCACAGGCAGTTATGGCACGAGGGAAGGCGTTTTCGCCATACATCTCGACTTACCCGCCCAAACGCCCCCCCCTTTCTCCTCTCTTTCAGTTCATCTCCTTTAAGAGTCGCAGGTTACGTCGGTTGTCGAACAGGTGCTCCGTTACAGGAAATGCTTGCGTGGCCTACCCTCTTTTATGGTCGTGCGGCGCTTTTGATCTCGCGAACGTGTAAGCTGTCAAGCCGCTACCTCGAGAGCTTTGAGAGCCTCCTGAATCCGCGTGCCCCCGGTTCGGAACCTTGTAAGAAAGGCTCCGGAAAAGGGCCAGCGGGCACCTCAGGCTGATGGCAAAAGAAGTAGCCGTTGGTCAGGGCTCTTTCTCTCCTCCGGAAGCATATCAACATTCCGGCGCGACTTGACCGCATTGGAACACCCCTTGCTTATACCTTCTCATCGAAGTGCTGCTGGAGCAAAACCAGCGCTGTTTTCCCCGTGTGATGGCCTACATTGGCAGAGGTTCTGAGGCAGTGAATAGCATGATGAAGAGGCAAATAGTCAGGCGCGCAGCGGCCTGCGGGACCGCTCGGCGCAACCGAAAATTGTGGAAAACAGTGGGGAAAATTACGCAGAAACAGGGGTATCCTCTGGATTTCGAAGGGCACCAGAACAATGGCTAATATCCTCGTTGACACAACAATCGCGGTCGTCCTCTTCGGCTCCCTTTACGAGGGGTATCGGAAGGGACTCATAACGACGCTCCTGGGGCTGGCTGGCTTCACGATGGTCTTGCTGATGTGTCTGGCTTTCGGCGAGATACTGAGCAAGCCTCTCAAGCCGTACATTCCTCTGCCGACAACGTATGCGATTCTGGCGGCATACATTGCGATATGCTTTGTCATCGCGTTGTCGGCTTACTTCCTTCACAGCGTCTTCAGCGGACTGCTGGCGAAGAAACTCCCGCCTTCCCTCGACGCCATCGGCGGGATGTTCGTGGGGGTTCTGAGGGGAGCTGCTTTCATGGCACTGACCCTTCTGATTCTCATGCTCATTGCAAATCCTGTCATCAACGAAAACATAAGCAACGAGTCGCGGATAGGAGGGGTTTTCTTCAAGAAAGTCAGCGAAGTCAGCCCCACCGTTAGCGAGATATTGACATCGCCTCCCTCTCCTACGAAGGCAAAGCAAGTGGGCAGGCGAAGAAGCGACTACGAGGAAGCCTTTGACTCTTTCCAGAGAGATGGGAACAAGAAATAGGTTCCGCCGCCAGGCGGGACGCCCGGAAAAAGGGGTCATTTCCCGCTGAGGAACGTTATCTTCGCCAAAACGTGATGTCCGGAAGAGGCGTCGCCCGCCACCGGGGCATCCAGATCAGCCCGATCACACTTGAAGCGATTTTTGTCCGGCATCCCGATACAACCCGGTCAGCATTCCTCGCCCCTGTTAGAACTACTATTTCTCGCTGAAGGATTGGAACTCCCTGTCAGGACGGCAAATAGCCCTCGTTTAACTCGTGGGGTCCATTCCATCCCCTTTTTTCCGAAAGTTTTGCCCGAGCTCAATCGGCTATAGAACTCACATGCCGGTCCTCGGGGAGAGCTTTTTCCCCACGCTCCGTTTTTCGCGGTAGTAGTTTCAGGGGCGATTGTGTAGAGTGAGCAAAGGACGGAGTTCCATGCCAGGAAGTCGCTTTTCAACGAAATGGACGAAGTCGCACGATCCCCTCAGAGGAGC
>JABMQX010000389.1 GCA_013203085.1 bacterium
CGCTGGCTCGCTCCTTCACCGCCTGGAAGATAATCGTATTGATCAACTTGATGATGGGAGCCTTTTCGACAACATCCATGAGGTCCTCGGTCTCCTCCTCGAGGATGTTGTAAACCTCGCCTCGCTCGCGTTCCTCCTCCCGCATCTCTTCGACAACCTTTTCGGCGGCGTGGGCGTCGTGGTGATAGTAGAGGTTGATCGCGTCAATGATGTTCTTTTCCCGCGTCAGGACCATTTCCACATCCCTGTGGAGGAGCAAACCGATGTCGTCGAGGGGTTGGATGTTCAGGGGGTCAGCGACGGCGACCGTAACGATGCCGTCATCGGCGTAAAGAGGAATCATTTTGTTCTTCTTCGCGAAAGCCAGGGGCACCTGGGTGAGAAGATCCTTATCAACAACCGACTCGTCAATCCGATCGAGGTATAGTATCCCATTTTGGATGCTGAGCGCCTCGAGGAGAGCTGATTCGGTGACGTAGCCCTTTTCAACGAGCACTTCGCCGATCCTGCGCCCGTCTTGCTTTTGGATCTCGAGACACTCCGCGAGCTGCTCTTCCCTCAAACCCTCATTCCCTATCAGGATTTCGCCGACTAATTTCCTCTTTGCCATGTCCGATATTTCCTTTTCTTCCCGAAACTCCCGTGGTGTTGTGGGAGCAATTTTCGTTCCTAAGCCCCATCATAGGAGGTGCGAGCTATTTTTTCCACTCCCATTCGGGCGCACGACTGTTCTTCGGACGGCGGGTCTTACGCACCGGCCTCGTGGGTTGGAATCGAGCGCGCTCTTTCTCTATGTCCTGGTTCTTCAGAACGTCCGTCACCTCCAAAATGTCCAGAGTATCGCTGACGATATGGGGTGTAATGAATATTAGCAGATTTGTGTTAACGGCCAAGGTTCTCTCGTGGCTGAACAGCAGTCCCAGGATCGGAATCTCCCCCAGAATGGGGACTCGGCTTTTGGTCGTGGTTCTGTCGGTTCTTCTCAATCCGCTGATGATGATGGTTCTTCCGTTGTCCACTCTGACCTTGGTCTGCGTAGAGCGGTTGGCAATAACGGGCCTGCTGCTCGCCTGGGTGATGTCTTCCACCCCTGCGATACTCCCCACTTCCAACAGAATCTCCATGATGACGCTGTTCTCGCTGTTGATTTGAGGGGTGATCTGGAGGTTTATGCCAACGTTCTGTCTCTGAAAGGTCTCCGTGTAACCACCGGGCACAGCCGTATCCGGCTCCAAAGCGGCGTAGCTGGCTATCCTTGACTCGGAAATGGATATCTCGTCCGAGACATCCATAGTGGCTGGTTCGTTGTTCAGAGTCAGCAGCTTCGGGGAAGAGAGAATGCTAAAGGAGGTGTCCTCCCTCATAGCCCTGATGAATGTGTCGAAGTTCGGGATATAATAGACCTTTCCTCCTATATCAAGGGCGGTGTCGGTCAGACTGCGGAGGCCCATGGAGATTCCCGATGACGGAAAACCGGTCCCGGAAAGCAAGTTGCCCAACCCGAGATCGAAGTTCGACCCGCCGAAGATCTCGTTTTGCATCGGACCGATCCTCTCTGCGGGGCCGATTTCCGCGGGCTTGAACTCCACCCCGATGTCGAGCTGGCTCCTGGAACTGATTTCCACAATCCATACCTCGATCAGGACCTGCTTTTGAGGTTGATCGAGGTCCTTCAGAAGATTCATGTACATATCGAGCTTTCGTGGCTCAGCCTGGACGAGGACGATGTTCGTCGCAGGGTCCGCCAGGAAGAAGGCTTCCTCCGTGCCGCCGGTCACAGCCGTTCTTCGGGCCGCGGTGGTGGGGCCTGTTGTCCTGGCTTGGGTCGTCCCCGTGGTAGTTCGTGCAGTTGTGCCGCGGAGAGCAGAAGTTGACCTCTGAGTGCCCGTTGTCGAGCGGGGTTGCCCCGCCACAAAAGATGCCAGGGTGTCAGCGAGGTCCATCGCGTCCTGGTACTGAGCGACATACGTCCGGATCGGATACATCTCCTCGGTCGGTTCCTTGTCCAGCCTCTCCACGAGATCGAGGATGTACTCCTTATCCTTCTCCGAGGCAAGGATGATCAGCCTATTTGTCCGCGGGTCGGGCATAATCTTCAAGGGTGCCGCTGCCCCGACGATGGTTGGGGAAACGCTGCTCGGGCGAGCGGTTGGGCGACCACCGGTAGTGCGAGGCGTTGGGGGACGCCGGGTCGCAGTTGTGGTCACCCTGGCGCCTTCTCTCGCGGCCAGAAGCTCCGTAAGCTGTGCCGCTGTCTCTGTGGCGTCGGCATATTTCAGCTCCACGATCGCCACCTGGCTGGCGGTGCCCTGAATGTCAACTTTCTTGATGATAGTCAGAAGGTATTTCAACTTCGCTTCTTCATCTTTCAGGATCAGAAAATTTCCCGCGGGATAGGCGGTCATCACACAGTTGGTGGATTTGAAGTTTCTGAGGATGTTCTGCATGTCGTCCACGGAGACATATTTCAGAACCACGATCAAGGTGGCGAGCTCATGCTTTTCTTCGGGGCCGGTCCCCTCTTCCGCAACTATCATCTCCGTTGGGAGTGATTCCGCTCCCGCCTTTTTGGTGACGAAGACAAGGGCAGGGCTTTCACTCACCAACATGGTGTAGCCCTGTGCGTCAAGGATTAACCCCAGGATGTCAAAAGCGGTGTTGGCGGGAATCAGCTTCGGGCAATAAATCAAAACCGTTCCCGTGATAGGCGTCTGGATGAGAAAGTTCCTGCCGGTTCTCTCGGCAACGAGCTTGATGATCGTCGCAAGCTGCATGTTCTCGAACGTGAAAGGAATCAGCTCGTCGTCGTCGGCGACGGCGGTCATGGGGCGCGTTGTGGTTCCGGTTGGAGGAGCCGTAATTGTGCTGGGAGGCGTGCTCACTGGGGGAGTTGTTGTTGGAGCTGTCGTCGCGGGCAGGGTAGCGGGTTTGCCCGGAGTAACGCCTGTCGGTGGTGTTGAAGCCCCGGGTGGGGTGGGGAGCGCGGGCGCCTCCTGCGCCACCGGCACCGGCACAATAGCCATCACGCTCAGAAGCAAAATAGCTGAAACAATGATTCTCATTCTCCTCTTTCTCCTACTTTTTGAGCAACGTATAGACAATTGTCCGTTTGGTGCGACCTCTGGTGATTCCCAACTGAATGCTAAATCCGTTTGCCGCCGCAGACCGAAGAAGATTGAAGGCCGAAGCCTCATCATTGATCGGGGTGCCGTTGATGCTCTCGATCGCGTCTCCTTGCCGCAATCCGGCGGCGTACAGAAGATTATCGCGGGGCAAGCTTGTTATCTTAAGCCCTTTGACGAGAGTGCCCTCCGTTATCGGCTCCAAGCCGAAAGTACCCCTATAATCCTCTGCGCTCGGAATACGTCCTTGCAGCTCCTGGTACTTCACGACGTAAGTGTAATCCTTCCTCACGGGCCTGATGATCTCCGCCCATTGGTCCTTCTGTGGTCCCGTTGCTGCCAGGCTGGTCTCTCCCATCTTGAGTTCTTCCGTGCCAACCCCGGCCCTCTCGTACTTGACGAGCGCCGGCGGCCCCGGGTCGATGCTTACTATCGTTACGCCGAAATAGCCGGGAAGCTCTTCTCCCACCCTCACCATTGGCTCCTTGAACCCCCGGCCCACTCTCTTTGACTTGTCACGGATGATAGCCACGTAACCGTCCGGCATCTTGGTCACGCCGACGAGCTCGAGTTTCAGCGGTGGCGGGGCAGGAATGACGACCTCCTTAGGCGGCCTGAGATGCGCGTTGAAAAGGTCTGTCTTGACGATCGCCGCGAACCTGTCCAGCTTTTTTAGCTCGGAGTCACATTGAGGGCATTTCCCCGGAGAGTTTGAGGTTTCTTCCGGGTGCCTGGAGCAGACGTATATTTCTTGCGGCTCCGAGGGCTGTGGATTCTCCCTCGGTTTGGAGCGCGGCTTGGTGGAATACAGTGAAGGAGTCGGCTCTTTCTTGACGAAAGGGATTCCCACGGCGATAAGCGTGATCAGAAACACCCCCAAGAGCACAAGGTTCAAGATGGTGATATTTCGTTTTGTGATCAGTGTCGCCATGATCTTACCTCCTCTAACCCCGCGTTTCGCGGGGTGAATCACCTCTGCAAATCGAGGGCTTCTTTCGTTTGCTCAATGATGTTCCTCTCCGAAATGATCTGGCTTATTCGGCTTATCTCTTCTTCCCCGAACTCGTCTTCGCACGCTTCAATTTCCCAATAAAGGCTTTCCAAGTCCTCGAAAAGTGGTTTGTATGTCTCAAACCTCTCGATTCCTTTCATCTTCATCGCTGGCGCGACCCACGTCATCCAATCGTGCGTGGTAAGCACTTTCCGAGCATCCGGCCCCTGCAACGACCTCATGAGTTCCTCGGTCTGCGAGAGATAACCGCTGAATCTTTCAAAAGTGAAAATTGTGACTGCTCCCCCCCACGTCCTCCGATGGCCGGGGGGGACTTCGGGATGACGCAGACCGCCCATGAGTAAGAATAATGCGACCGCTCCAACCGCGACAAGAGCCGACGCCCCCGCGAGAAGGGGCCGGCGGACCAATAGCCCCGCCAGAGCTGCGGCTGCCGAATAAGGTTTTCTGCGGCGAAGCATTTTCTCCCTGATAGCCTTCCTCACTGAATCGCACACCGCCTCGGAAGGCTCAACCATTTCCTGTTGAGAAAGGGCGGAGACAACTCGCTGTGCTTCTCCCACGGCTTCTGAGCACCTGGGACAGGACCTGACGTGCTCCTCGACCAACTCCGTGTCGAAGCTGCCGAGCTCCCCCAGGGCGTACTCACTGACCAGCGGCTCGACTCTTTCACATTGCCGGTTCATGGCAACACCTCAAAAACTTGGTTTGCGACTTCTCTGGCGAAGCCCGTCCGCAGGGGGGCACTTTGATGCGACGTATGAAATGCGGTACCTTGTCGAACACAATGGATGTTCATTTGACCAGCCAGCGAATAGACCTCCACCAGAGCAACTAAATTGGTTTTCTGAGTCTTCTCTCCACTTTCTTCCTGAGCAGTTGAACTGCATTGTGCATCCTCGATTGCACTGTTCCGATCGGACATTGGAGGATTTCAGCCACCTCGCGGTATCGCAGGCCCTGCATGACGTGTAACTCGATCACCAGCCTCGCGTCGCGCGGCAACTCCTCGAGGGCAAGCGTGAGCACGCGGCTCAACTCCCGCTTCTGAGCCTGGGCTCGCGGCCCGTCGGATGCATCGGGAATCGCCTGAATCAAGGACGAAGCCTGACCTTCCCATTTCTCGTCAGCCGCCGGTGCGTCGAGTGAGAAACACCGTCTTCGCTTCCTTCTTTTCAGTTCGTCTCTGCAAAGGTTCGCCGCGATGGTATAAAGCCATGTTGAGAACTTCGCCTGATGTCTGAAATGGCGCGCCTTGCGAAAAACTCTGATGAACGTTTCCTGAAAAATGTCCTCGGCAATCTTATGATCCTTCACGAAGCGAAGAACAAATGTGTAAATTCTCGCCCTATACCGCTCGAACAGGATGTCAAAAGAGCGCTCATCGCCCCGCCAGCACCTGCTGATCAGGACTTCATCGGATTCCGTCATGGAGGCTATCCCGTATCGATATTCCCGTTTAATTAAACGATGCAACTAACCTTTTGTTCACGAAAAACAGAGAGTGACCATCCACGGAAGGATAACACGAAACGAGTTGCTATAGCTACTTTCGTGAAGAGAGAACTGCGGCCGGGTCTGCGCATGAGGGCTGCCCCTTCATCGCCGATTCGGAATCCACGAATTCTCCGCCGGTTTTTGTGAAATCATGGTACGATGAGGAGCTGCGACGAAATACCGGAAATAGGAAGTGGGCAACATATCGTTGACGGTGTGGAACTGCTGAAACATGGGAGGACAAGACGATGAAAATCGGCCAATACGCCATCTCGTTTGTGGTTCTTATGTTCTGTTTACATTCGCTCTCGATTTCTTCGGCAACCGAAGAGGCTGCCATCCACGTCGGCTTATCGAAAGTTGAAATCACACCGCCCGTCGGGGGAAAGATGTGGGGATATGCCGGGCGAGGTCCCTCCACCGGCGTGCACGATCCCCTCTTCGCAAGAGTCGCCTATTTTGAGTCTGGCGAGACAAAGGTCGCTTTAGTGAGCTGGGACGTCTGCGAGTTTCAATCCCCGTGGCTGAGGAAGCAATTGGAAGACATCAGCATACCAAACCTCCTCTTATGCAGCACGCACACTCACGC
>JABMQX010000390.1 GCA_013203085.1 bacterium
GACAACAACGGCGCCGAACGCAGCCTGCGGGGAATCGCCGTCGGACGGAAGAACTGGCTGTTCTTCGGCAGCGATAACGGCGGGCGAACCGCGGCCATCCTCACCAGCTTTATCACCACCTGCAAGCGACTCCAGATCAACCCGTTCACCTACCTCCGCGACATTTTCCAACGCATCAGCGCCCATCCCATGAACCGCCTCCACGACCTCCTCCCGGACAACTGGAAAACCGCTGAAAACGTCGCCCAAAACCTCCCCGCCTGATCCCCCAGAACCCAAAATCTGTGCCAGACTCCATGTGTGTTCACCGGACGAATACCATCCTTCTACAGCGGCAAAAACGCAGATCAGGCTCTGGGCGATGCCGTCCCGGGCAGCGATGGCATGGGCCTGCTTCTCTTTTCGGATGGAACTGGTGAGGTGGAGGTAGGGACGGCCAGCCCTTTGCGCCATCTGCCTGGCGTGTTGCTTGACACGCTGAGACTGCTGCGACACGAACTGCTTGAAGCCCTTGATCAGAAGCCTCTTTTGGCTCATAAATCGTTCCATCGATTGTGCCCAACTGATCGACAGGTAGCCTTTGAACACAGTCCGGTCGAAACACGATATCGTTCCGGTAATCTTTTCTGCATGCTTTTTCGGGAATCGTTTCACGGCGCTCCCCTCTTCATGGTTGCGCGAAGGTTACCATGATGATGCAGGTGGAGCGCCGTTTTTCAAGTATTCATCGCGCCGTCAACGTATAATTCTTTTTGGTTGCGGCTACAAGCCGCCTTAGGTTATGACATCCGGTATGAGTGCGGGTATAATAGCGGCTGCGCCATGCAAACAGATACATTCCGAGAAGGCAATCAAGGTCGTGAACCCCGGAGGCATGAAGGGGTCCGGCGACAGGTTGACCTGGATGGCAATGGTCTCGCCGACGTGACTATGCCCTTCGGCGCCTGGCACTGGGGGCGGACGCTGTCCTCTTTCTCATGGAAAGCCCGCGAGAGGACACCGAGATTCTTGCGTCACCCGAATGAAGCAGCAGAACGGCGTCGAAGACGATTGATGCATCGTTGAGCAGCGCGGGTGGACAATGACACTCCAGTGGAGAAGTGGAATGACAAAGCAGGAGGTAATTCGGTTGGTTCTCGAGGGAAGGCAACCTCCTTACGTTCCCTGGTCAATGGGATTCACAAAGGAGGCTGAGGAAAAACTCAGGGAGCACTATGGGTGTTCTGATGTGGAAGGCCCCGTGGAAAATCACCTGTTGAAGCTGGGGAGCGATATCGGTTTGTTCACGGAGCTCGGCGATGACCGGGTACAAGACGCCTTCGGGGTGGTTTGGGACCGGAGCATAGATAAGGACATCGGCAACGTGGTAGGCTGCTTGCTACCTGAGCCGACGTTGGCTGGGCACGATTTTCCTGACCCGTTGGACCCCCGGTTCTTCGAGAACATCCCACGAAAAATCGCACAGTTCCCCGACCGATTTCGAGTGTTCCAGGTCGGGTTCTCGCTGTACGAACGGGCATGGACTTTGCGGGGTATGCAGAACCTGATGATGGACTTCCTCGTTCACCCCGACTTCGTTCACGAACTATTCGACACCATAGCCGATTACAACATTGCCGAGGTGAGGGAATCGCTGAAGTACGATATAGATGCGGTTTACTTCGGCGATGACTGGGGTCAGCAGCGGGGTCTGCAAATGGGGCCGAGAATCTGGCACGAGTTCATCTACCCGGTTCTCAAGAGGATGTATGGCGTGGTAGCAGAGGCCGGCAAGTTCGTCATGATCCACTCCTGTGGTGACGTTGATGAGTTGTTCGAGGACCTGATCCTCGCGGGCGTCAATTGCTTCAATCCCTTCCAGCCGGAAGTGATGGACGTGTACTCTCTGCTGCCGCAGTATCGCGGGCGGCTCGCTTTCCACGGCGGGTTATCCACTCAGAGGACACTCCCCTTCGGCGCCATCGAGGATGTGCGGGCTGAAACCCGCCGCCTGTTGGAGTTGGGTCGCAACGGGGGCTACATCTTCGCCCCTGCACACGATGTAGAAGGAGACGTGCCGTTGGAAAACATGCTGGCGGCTATTGAACTCGTTCAGCAACAGCCAGCGGCTCGCCGCTAATGATCGCAAACGGAAAGGGACAGGGATGAAAGGAACGACGCAGGGGCCGTTCACGCGATCGGGCTGCGAAGAAGTGTAGGAGACTCGAACCATGTTTCATAGGGGCCGGACAATGACGAGCTCGCGTTGCGTTTTGGCTTTTCTGACAGCAGTTTTGACTTTCTTTTCTCGTGTCGGAGTCAGCCTGGAGAGGCCGAAAATTGAGAGCAAAAAGCGCACTCAAATATCGGTCAAATCACCCGACGGCAAAGTTGCCGTGAGCTTTGCGACCAAAGACAGAGACCAAGAAAAAGACTGCCTCTTTTACAATGTCACATATAAGGGCGATTTCTTCATCGTTGATTCACGCCTCGGACTCGAATTGAAGAACGCTCCAGCACTGGAAGCAGACTTCCGGGTGGTGAAGGTCTTCCGCAAAAGTCACGACAGCGTGTATTCACCCGTTTACGGAGAGAGAAACGCCATCAGGGACTATTACAATGAGGTGGCAATTGACCTGATAGAAAATGGAAAGCCCCACAGGGCGCTTCGGCTGACGTTCAGAGCCTACAACGAGGGAATCGCCTTTCGGTACACGTTTCCCGAACAGCAGGCCCTTGGGAAGTTTGTGATTAGCTCAGAAAACACGCACTTCCGTTTCGCTGGTAACTATGAAGCCTATGAAGAACATGGGACGGAAGGTGAGTACAAAAAAGTATTCGTTCGAGACATAAAGCCGAATTGCGAGAGGCCTCTGACCATTGAAACCGGCGACGGTCCTGTGGGATGCTTGATGGAGGCGTGCCTGGACAACTATGCACGCATGCTGCTGTCGCCCGCCAAGGGGCAACCGAATACGTTGGTGAGTTCTTTGAGTGGGCCTGTGACGGCATCGCCCCCATTTTCGACGCCGTGGAGAGTCATAGTGCTCGGCGATAAGCCCGGCGACTTGATCGAACGCAACTACCTCATTCTCAATCTGAACCCTCCCTGCGCGATCGAGGACGCGTCCTGGATAAGACCCGGCAAAGTGATTCGTGAGGTTACTCTATCCACCAGAGGGGGAAAGGCTTGCATCGATTTTGCCAGCAAGCACAACATCCAATATGTGGAATTTGACGCCGGATGGTATGGACCGGAGAACAGCCCCGAATCGGATGCTTCCACCGTGACGCCCGATCCTCGACGGGCGGACAAAAGCGGACTGGACCTCCCCCTCGTCATTTCTTACGCCAAAGAGCATGGCGTAGGAATACTCCTTTACGTAAATCGGCGAGCGCTGGAATCCCAACTGGATCGCATCATGCCTCTTTATGAAAAATGGGGAATCAAAGGAGTCAAGTTTGGTTTCGTAAGAGTGGGCAGTCAAGATGCAACGGATTTCGTTCATCGCGCTGTCAGAAAAGCTGCCCGGCACCGTCTCATGGTGGACATTCACGACGCCTACAGGCCAACCGGCTTCAGCAGAACGTACCCGAACCTGATGACTCAGGAGGGTGTCAGAGGCAACGAGCATATGCCCACCGCGGAGCACAACGTAACTCTTCCTTTCACCAGGTTTGTGGCCGGAGCGGCAGACTGCACTATCTGTTACTACAACAAGCGAATCAAGACCACGCATGCTCACCAGTTGGCAACAGCGGTTGTGTTTTACAGCCCACTGCAGTTCTGTTTCTGGTACGACACACCATCCCTGTACCGGGGCGAGAAGGAAATCGAGTTCTTCGAACACGTCCCCACTGTCTGGGACGATACAAAAGTGATCCACGGAAGAATTAGCGATTACATTACCGTCGCGCGAAGGAGCGGAAGAGAATGGTGCGTGGGAAGCCTTACCGACGAAAACGCCAGGGAGTTAGAAATCCCGCTGACATTTCTGGATAATGGCGAGAAATACGTTGCACACGTCTATTCGGATGCAGGCCCTGAGGATACCACTCGTACCCATGTTGCAATCAACAGGTACATTGTGGACTTTTCTGTTATCATGAGGGCGAGGATGGCCTCGAGTGGTGGTCAAGCCATTCGACTTGCTCCATCAACGCCGGAAGAACTGACAGCTTATCCAAGATACAGGTAGCATCTGAGAGCACAACAGCGGGAGCCGACGCGATCACGCAAGCAACGCGATCCAATAAGCTCGCAGAGTACGTACCGAGAACAAGGGTGCCGGAGTGCCGGTCTGCGGTTCAGTTTCTCATCCCTCGTGGAAAGAGAGGAATTTTTGCTTGCGTCCTCGGAAGAAAGAGGAATATAGTCATGCGAACACCGAGCGGTTCATAACCTTACCAAAAAGGAGAGGAGGAAAAAGATGAGACGAGTTCTGCTTACGGTTTTCCTTGCGGTTCTTCTCGTGCTGCCCGGGCTGGTGTGCCATTCTGAAGAAGTGAAGAAGCCGATCCGGGCTTTGATCATCACCGGTTGCGATGTCTCCGCACACCCCTGGCGCAAGACCACCCCTGCAATTCGCAGTATCCTGGAGGAAACGAGGAAGTTTGAAGTATTCGTCTGCGAGGACCCGGCGATTTTGGAGTCGAAACAAGCCCTTGATAAGTACTCCCTGATCGTCCTGAACTACTTCAACTATCGTGTACCGACCATTAGCGACAGTGCCAAGGATAACCTTGCCGCCTATGTCAGGGGAGGGAAAGGATTTGTGAATCTGCACCTGGCGAGCGCATCGTTCAGTGAATGGGGCGAGTTTCACAAAATGGTTGGCAGGTGGTGGGTAATGGGGAAATCAGGACACGGCCCCAGAGAGAAGTTCACAAGCAATATTGTGGATAAAGAGCATCCCATCACGAAGGGGATGAGCGACTTCGAAACGGACGACGAACTGTACGCAAAACTGCTCGGCGAAGGGCCGATCCATGTGCTGGTCTCAGCTTATTCCGACTGGAGCAAGAGAGTTGAGCCTCTTGCCTTCACTCTATCGTATGGGAGGGGACGCGTCTATCATCATTGCTTCGGCCACGACGTGAAAGCCGTTGTGAACCCACCTGTCGCTAAGCTGCTGGCGAGGGGTGCGGAATGGGCAGCCACGGGAAAGGTCACTGAGGCGAAGTAACTCGAGGTCCCACCCTCAGCCGCCGGCAACTGAGGGATCACGCGGCGGGTGTTTGCGCGCAAAAGGCAGCCCTCGTGCCGAGCACGAGGGCTGCTTTCTTGCGCCAGTGGTGCGCTGTTACTGCGAACGGACGCGGAGGTACACGCCCTCACCGAAGATGGCTGCGATGTCGCCTGACCAGCTCGTTGC
>JABMQX010000391.1 GCA_013203085.1 bacterium
GGTCCCAGTCCCCTGACTCCCCCCATGATCAAGACCGCCTTCGGAGAACCGGGGCGAGACCTTTGCCCGCGATCTCCCGCCCGTGAGAAACGCGAACGAATAGGAATCCCTGTTACTTCTATTCTGTCCGCGGCTCCGCCGATTCGGACGAAGTCGCTCTTCGATTCCTCCGCCGCCACGCAGAACAAATCCACACCCTCCAACTTCCAGTAGAGGTTGGCGAAAAAGTCGGTCACCACCCCTATCAGCGGCACCCTTTTCCCCGTAAGGTTCTTATACTTGTCAACGATGATGCATGGAAAAGCCTGCGTGCATACGACAGCGTCCGGCTGGAAATCTTCCATGATCTTCCGCAGACGGATATAGCTGCTGAGGTAAACGACGTCTCTGAGCTTCTCGGTCTTTTCCTTCAGGGACAGATTGTCGTAGAAATATCGCCACAGGGACGGATTGTTCTGGATCAACCCCCGGTACGTTTGAGTTGCTGCCGCCCCAAGGAGAGGATTCGTGTGCTTAATCAGGTTTATCTCCCGGACGCCTATTTGGGGGTAGCGTATGCCAAAGGCTTCAGCAATGGCAGTCGCCGCCATTTTATGGCCAGAATGGTCCGGGGAATATAGCAGGAGAACTTTGCGCGGCATTTCACCTCCAAAAACAACTTGTTAATCGCGTGGTCTTTTAGCACATGAGGAACGCTTCGCACAACAAAAATCTGCGGCGGCTGCGAAAAAAGTATTGACAGTTGCGCCTAACGCGCGGAGAATCGGTAGCACAACTTTAAGAATCGTGTTATCACGCGCAAGTGGAAGGGACCAACTATGAGACAACGGATTTTTCTTCTTCTTGTTCTTGCCGTAGCTGTCGTGTCCGGGCCCGCCGGGGCCACTCTGTATAACACCTGGGACCTCGAGGCAGTTGACGACGACGGGCTGGGCACGCATCCTCTGGTGGGCGCGGCCCCCAGCCCGGAAAACCGAGTCACTGTGGAGGGGATCGCTCTCAACACAACCGGGGAAATGCTGGACCCTCTGGAGGATGGGATGTACTCGATCTTCATCCAGGACCAAACGGGAGGTCTCCAGGTCTGGGCAGGCAAATGGTGGTATGGCGATCTTTGGGTGCCACCGGAGTACATCACCGTCGAGGCGGGGGACCTCGTGCGAGTGGAGGGATTCATCGCCAACCACAACGGCAAGGTCTTCATCAACGACCGTCATAGCAGCGCTCCGGAAATCCGTTTCACGGTCACCATCCTTGAAAAGGGCGTGGGCATGCCGGAACCGAAGCTTATCCCGAGCGTCTCCGCGTGCAACTACTTCGACCAAACCCGCGCCGGCGGAGGAGAGAAATACCAGACGCAATGGTGTCGCCTGAACGATGTGGAGGTCGTTTCGGGAACGTGGGGCAACTATCTTACAGATGCGGAAGGGAATGTTATCAAAGGCGACCTGACGATTACGGACGGGACCGGCGAGCTTATCATGCACCTGTCTCGGCAGGGCGACTTCGATGACTGTTCTGCTCCGACCGGCAAGTTCGATGTCATCGGGATATTCGATCAAGAGGACCCGGCGGAGGATGACAACCCTCCTTTCCAGGACCACTACCGCATCTGGGTCAAGAAGTACAAATATATCATCCCGAGGGTCGAGATTCGCAAGACGGTCAAAGTTCAATGGACGTCTGCCGCCGGTGTGACTTACCAGGTATATCGGAGTGACGACGTTACAACATGGGAATCCGTGGGCGACCCTGTCGTCGGTGACGGCACGGCGATGTTCGTCCTCGATGATATTGAAGGCGCGTGGAAGAAGTTTTACAGAATAGAGATTCAATAGAGTGGAATAGTATTTGGTTTTCCGAGAGGGGTTCCTTGCCGCCGGCTTAAGAAGGGCTGAATGAGTGTATCGATCTCCGGGGCGCGGCGACGGGAATGTCATCGCTTGTGAAGGGTTCCAAATCATGGCGCCACACGTATCCAACGGCCGTGAATGCCGACGCTGTTGCGGTTTCACGCTTCTCGAGTTGCTGGTGGCCGTCGCCATCATCGCCATGGTGGCTGCGCTGTTGCTGCCGGTCCTTCGGGTGGCAAGGATAAAAGCCAGGGTCGCTCGGGCCCATGCCGATCTGCGGAGCATCGCAACATCTATCGAAGCCTATCGCCTCGATCAGGGAGCTTATCCTATCGCTCGCGCTTTCTGTGCCGGCGGCGGCATGAAGGTTGACGATTACAACGAGTGTCCGCCGGAATTGCTCTCTTTGGGGTATCTGGGCGCCTTTCCGGAGGATGTCTTCAACCGGGGCCGCGCGTACAAATACATCGCTCCGGGGCTGGGGTATGCCAACAACGTCCTGACCGTTCTTGCCATTTGGGTACCGAAGAAGTTTCCCCGCGACGATGGGAGCGACGTTCCCTATTTCAACTCCAAGGATTCGCCTGTAAAATGGGCAATATGGAGCGTCGGACCCTCCGGGCCGAAGAAGTTCTGGGAGTCTGAAGCGCTGCACTATCCGGTGCCTCAGCGAAACTGGTACAATTTCAAAAACGGGCCGGAAAGCGAGGGCGTCATCGTTCACCTGAGCACCACGAAAAGTTCCCCTTGAGGCAGAGGACCCCTCAGGAAAAAACGTTTTCCTCCACTGCTCACAAAAAACCTTGAGGACGGCTCAATTGCATTTTGGAAGCGGATCAATCCCTGACGGCAGCGCTGCCGGCTCAGAAAACCTGTGTACGGGCAGGTGTCGTGGAGACTGCTACGATGCGCCAAGGCGTCCTTTCAGGAGGCGTCGCATTGGCGAATGCACCTTACCGCTGCTTCTGCTCACGCTTTTCGCGGTCGGGGGCTGCTCTAAGGGTCCTCGGTCGCCGAATAAGCCACAAATCGCTGTGACGACGTCCTGGCTTGAGTGTGCCGTGAGAGACATTGCGGGCGAGCGTTTCGAGACCGTCCGCCTTTTGCAGCCCGGCGATTGCCCGGGCCATTTCGACCTCGCCCCCGGGACATTGAAAAGGCTGTCGCGGTGTTCGCTCCTGTTTCGTTTCGACTTTCAGGAAGGGCTGGACAGCAGGCTCTCCGGTTTGGCATCAAGGAGCTTGCGAATTGTCTCGGTGGCAATGCCCGGCGGACTCTGCGTTCCCGACAGCTATCTCGATGCTTGCCGCCAGATGGAGTGTGCCCTTCGAGAAACGTATCCGGGCTATGCGGATACGTTCCACGGCCGCCTCGCCGTGGTCGAGAAACGGCTCGCTGCTCTTTCAGGCGCGGCGAGAGCGAGAATCGCCGATGCCGGTCTTCGCGGAAAAAAAGTCGTCTCCTCGGACCATCAATCATTATTCTGCCGCTGGCTTGGTCTGGAGGTGGTCGCCGAATTCACAAGGGCCGAGAACATGACGTCGTCTGCCGTCAAAGAGGTCATCGCTGCCGCGGAGCGTTCCGGCGCCCGGCTGATCATCGCCAACCTCCAGGAGGGACGCCGAGCGGCCGACACCATCGCGAGACGTCTTCATGCGACCGTTATCGTTTTCAGCAATTTCCCCTCCATGGAGTCCGACCAGAAGCAGTTCGACGATCTTTTCCTCCACAATCTGCAATCCTTAATCCGTGGAGGGGAACGGTGAGCGATTCCGCAATTGAGCTCGAAGGTATCTCCGTCACCAGAGCCCGCCGGCGGATCCTTCACATTCCTGAGCTTCGTGTTCCGTCCGGCTCATTCCTGGGCGTTGTTGGCCCGAATGGCGCCGGGAAAACTACACTACTTCGGGCCTGCGCCTCTCTCACTCTTCCCGACGCGGGGCATGTCAGCGTTTTCGGGCGCGACCCGCGGCAGGCTTCGGCGTGGGAGCGTTCCTCGATTCGCCGTCTTATCGGCTACGTTCCGCAGACGATCGAATACATGCGCGATCTCCCTTTTGCCGCCCGCGACATCGTTTCGATGGGGCTTTTCGGCCGCAAGGGATTTTTCAAAAAGCTGGACGCCGAAGACCATCGCAAGATTACCTCATGGATTGACCGGTTGGGTCTGAGAGCTTTATCGGAGAATACCTATCGCAGCCTCTCCGGCGGGGAGCAACGCAAGGTCCTCATTGCCCGGGCTATGGTTCAGGAACCGAAGCTCCTGCTCCTCGATGAGCCTGCCGCAAATCTCGATCTCGATTGGAAAGAGCAGTTGGTTCAGTTCATCGCGCGGCTTTTCAAAGATTTTGACCTGACCGTTGTTATGGTTTCTCACGAGACCTGGCAGTTGCCTGCCTCGTGTGAAAGAGTGGCACTGATGAAAGGCGGGAGGATTGTGTCCGTCGGCCCCAAGGGGGAAGCTCTCTCGAGCGCCGCCCTTTCTCGGCTCTACGATTGCCGGGTGGAGACCGTCATTCGCGGGGGCCGATTTCACGCTCTCAGCGCCGGAGCAAGAGAACAGGAAGATTTCGTTGATTGATCCGATTTTCATTCCGGTCATCACCGCCGGCGTCGTTGGAGGCGCTTCGACGGGGTTGCTCGGCATCTATGTCGTCGGCATGCGCATACCGCTTATCGGCATCTGCATGTCCCATGCCGCGATGGCAGGTTCCGTCTTCGGTTACCTTCTGGGCTGGCCGCAAACCCTGTGCGGAATTGCTGCCGCGGTGATCGCTTCTCTCGTCGTCAGCCTTCTCACTCAAGAACGCCTCAGAATTAACACTGATGTCGCTCTTGGAATAATCCTTTCCCTGACCATGGGACTCGCCTTTCTCGGTATAGGATTGGTGTCCGGGCCGAAGACCCGTGTCCTCGGCCTGATCTGGGGAAGCTTGCTCTTCGTCAACTGGCGAGATGTTCTGGTCGTCGCCGCGACATCCGTCGCTCTCCTCCTTTTCGTCGTTGTCTTCTCTAAAGAAATGAAAGCCATTCTTTTCAGTCGGGTGCTCGCAAAAGCCTCCGGCGTTCACGAAGGGTTTGTGTGGGGCCTGTTCCTCGCACTGTGCGGCGCAACGCTTACCGTGAACCTCAACACCGTCGGCGGCTTGATGATATACAGCCTGATGGTCAACCCCGCTGTTGCTGCGCTTCAGGTCTGCCGAACATTCGCCTCGGTCGTCGTTGCGTCAAGCCTCCTCGGCGCTCTGAGCGCTCTCGGAGGGTTCATCGTTTCTTATCATTTGAACCTCCCCACCGGGGCATGTATAGTCCTTTTCTCCAGCGCCCTCCTCGCTGGAGCGGTGTTCTATCGCCATGTTCTCCGGAAAGGAGAGTGAAGCACTTATGAGAGCGGAGAATTCCTCGAATCACAACCCGCTGGCTGATTACTTCGACCGCTGCGCAGACGAGGGCGTTTTCGAGAAGTTTTCTCCTGAAGAACTCCCCATCGCCAAGGACTTACTTCGGGAGATGAACATTCAGGCCGGGCAAAAGATCATCGAGCCGGGCTGCGGCGAGGGCCGACTGACCGGGCTTTTGGCGGAGATGGTCGGCCCGCAGGGGAAGGTGTTCGCGTTCGACATATCTCCCCGCATGGTTGAGAAATGCCTCACCAGAAATCTCCCCCCGCAGGCAGAAATTGCCCGGACGTGCGCCACCAATCTTCCCCTTCCCGACGGAGAATTCCATGCCGTCGTTTGCCTGAATACATTCCCCCATCTCGAGGACCGTCCCGCCGCCCTGGGAGAATTCCGGCGGGTTCTTTGCAGAGAGGGCATCCTGTGGATCGCTCATACCCGCAGTCGCGAATGGGTTAACTCACTTCACTCCTCCATAGGCGGCGTCCTCACAGGGCATCTCCTGCCAACCGACGCCGAGTTCGACAACCTCCTCCGGCAGACGGGCTTCTCCCTCGAATTCCTCCGCGACCTCCCCGACCGCTACCTCCTCAAAGCCGTCCTCTGACGCGTGCTGTTCACCTCCTCGGTTCCGGGAATAGCCTTCAGTCCTTCGCCAGACTGGCGCCGCTGCTCGCCAGAGGAAACGCTGAAGTACGAAAAAGGCTTTGACCGAAGTCGCTGGCACCGATATGGTAGGGGTAAAAACCGTGTCTCGCGTAACAGAGGTGCTCGAAATGATGCTCAGAATGAGACCTTTTCCTCACTTTGTGTTGACTGCGATTGTGGGAGCACTCTTCGCGGTCGTTGTCCCGACGGCGCCGTCCACGTTGATAGGTCAGCGGGTGAGGCAAGTCCGCCGACCCGCGCTGAGAAGCCGACCCGTCCTCGAAAGGCTAACGGAGGTCGAGCGAGAAGGTTTCCGTCGAGCATTATCCGCTCAGGACGAGCGGTATGACCCCAAGGAACGAATGGTTCGGCGGCCATTCTCTTCCCCCGGCTACCACACCACGCTGAAAGGAGGTTTCGTTCATCCCACCCGCGACTCGCTCACTTACGCCGTCGCGCTGCTGGACAGCGGAGAACAGGGTCGCCTCCTGCGGGGGCAGGAGATTCTGAAACGTGTCGTCGCTCTCCAGGACAAGAATCCTTCCAGCCGGACCTACGGCATCTGGTCCTGGTTTCTGGAAGAGCCGCTGAGCGAGATGTCGCCACCGGATTGGAATTGGGCGGACTTCTGCGGTGTGCAACTCTTGCAGGTCGGGATAGACCACATGCGTCGCCTGCCACCGGGTCTGGCGAATGAGGTGAAAGAGTCGATCCTCCATGCGGCTCGCTCCATCAAGCGCCGCAACGTCGGTCCCGGGTACACTAACATCGCCCTTATGGGAACGTATGTGACGCTCGTGGCGGGCGAGCTGTTCCATGAGCCCGATCTCATCCAGTATGGCACGAGGAGGTTGAGGAGGTTCTACGACCACACGCTGAGGAATGGTTCCTTCTCGGAATACAACAGCCCCACCTATACCATCGTCGCCATCAAAGAGATAAGCCGGATGCTGCTGCACGTTCGCGACCGCTCTTCCCGCCGCCTGCTAAACGAGCTGAACCGTCTCGCATGGAATCACGTTGCCCGCAGGTTCCATCCTGCGACGAGGCAATGGGCAGGCCCCCACAGCCGCTCTTACAGCACGTTCCTCGGCGACGGTGTTCTCGCCTTCATTCAACGGGGGACCGGGGACAATGTCCCCTTCATGGGAAAGGAGAAAGCGGCTGTCAGTCTCGACGCTCATCGGCTGCGCTGCCGATGTCCCGATGACCTCATTCATTATTTCACATTTCTGCGGCAACCGAGGTTCGAGAAAGAGAGATTCGTTCGCAGCGAGAAACCTTTTCCCAACATCATCGGCAGCACGTGGCTTCATCCGGCTTTCACCCTCGGCTCAGTGAACTGCGGCGATTTCTGGAATCAACGCCGCCCGCTGCTCGCATATTGGGGCAATGCTGAACGCGTCAGCGCCTTTCGCGTTCGCTTCCTCCACGACGGATATGACTATTCCTCCGCCATGTTCTTCAGCGTCCAGGACAAAGGGGACCTCCTCGCTGCCGTCAACTTCGCTACCGATGGCGGCGACACTCATGTCTCCCTCGATCGGCTCAAAAACGCGACCATCTCCGCGAGCGATCTCCGCCTTCGCTTCTTGATTGAAGGCGCGCCAGAGACCCTTGCTCTTCCGTCCCGTTTTCAAATCGGAGAAGCTTGCCGGCTCGATCTCGGAGGCGTCTTTTTGGACCTTTGCATCCCTTCCGCCGCCTTCGGCGATTTCCCCATCACCACGGAGATGGGCCGTGACCGCAGATCAGCGTGGCTCGACATAGTCTTCTATCACGGCAAGGAGCGAGAGATTTCCTTTACGTCTCTGAAAGAAGCCGTTGTTTCTTTTGCGCTTCGAATGCAAGCCGGGTCTGCTGAGAAGCCTCGCGAACTGATTAAACCTTCTTCCCTGATTGCTGATCGGCAGGATGGGAATCTTTCCGTGGTCTGGAAGAGGGATGGGATCGCCCCGCTCGCCCTCGAGGTGGAAACAGTCCCGCAAAAGCAACGCGCTCTCCGCTCGGCCGCCCGAGCACGAATCGGGACCGAGAACTCCTGGGAATAAATCGGAGAATCCTCGGCACCGTGGAACATCTCTGCGCGCTCTCTCATTGGATCGAGAGCCCGCCTGCCACCGCGGGATGCCCTCCTTCGACAGAATAAGTTCTTCTTTTTCTATCTATCTGCTCGACCGTCAGTTTTCCATCTGAGACAACCGTCCGCGAAATCCTGCTTTTCCCCTTCACAGGCTCAATGACTGCCCAGAAATCTGCTGTTTTCTGTTTCTTTCGCTGCACGATCATCGGCATCTCGATCATCGAAGGATTCCCCGGGGCAATCGCCGAGATGACCTCATTAGTCCCCCCGACGGGCGGAATGCGAAGCAAAACTCGCCTTGTCCGATCAAGTTGCCAAGTCGCAACAACCTCTTTCCGGGTGCTCCCTGCTCGGACATCTTTCGGCACGTCGTACCCCGCCCCGGCTCCAAAACGTTCTCTGCTCATCACCTCCATCTTGACTCCGGCGACATCGAGTTCCCCAAGACAGTGGTACACCCAGTCGAAGAGATGCTCCTTTTCGCTCTGCAGGGAGTCGGCAATGACCGCGTACCCGTCGTCGCAGAGAAAAACCGTCCTCTGCCACCGAACGCCCGGATAGGCTTCATCCGCCCTGGCGCTGACCCATTTCACATCC
Source organism: bacterium (assembly GCA_013203085.1). GTDB lineage: Bacteria > Auribacterota > JABMQX01 > JABMQX01 > JABMQX01 > JABMQX01. Next base: position 8,580 of record JABMQX010000391.1, read on the forward strand.
CCTGTTCCCCGAAAATCAACCAACTTCCCTGCGGAAGCCTTCTGCGACTTCCTGTCAACCACGACGACGTTGTGGCTAAGACTCTGCTTGTACCAGGACCTGTGGACCTTCAGGCCATACCCCGCGCTTCCGAGGTCCGGCGAAAACATCTGCCCCAGACCTGAGAGAATCACATTCAACTTGTCCGGATGGCCGTGGCCGCCGCCGTGAGGACCGTAGTCCATAGCTATATACGTCGAATCCCTTCCCCGGGACGAGCGAAGGATCCCCAACCCGGAGTCTGTGAGATTCACACTCGCCCTCTCCGGCTGGAGCGCCTTTTTCGGCAACTTCTCCGCACCGTAAAACAGAATGTCCCTTCCCGACCGCCTCGTTGTCGAAGCGCCGTATGCCCGCCTCAAGAGGCCGCCGAACTTTTCCTCATCTGGAAAAAGGAAGTACGCCAACTCGTAAGCGCGCGTATGCCGCGTCAACACACCGCCCCTCCCATCGTTCGGCGAGGGCAGCTCGAATTGCCCGTCCGCACAAAGAATCGGAGCCATGAACATCTTCCTCGCCGTGGCGAGCTCTGCGGAGATGTCAATGCCGTTGTTCATCGCGGGAATGATCGTATTCTCCAGAGCGCTTATCGTGTAGAAGTGGTAGCCGAAAGAACACTCGCGCCACAAGCCGTCATCGAGCACTCCCTCCGCCATTTGCCGTCGAAACCCGGAGCGAGGATTCTCAATCGCGAAATCCACCAGCGATTTGTCACCGAGAACAAGGCCTATGCACAAAACTGCCGAATTCTGCCAACAGTGAATGTTGTGAATCACTCGGGTCTGGCTCTTGATGAACTCCGCCGTCGGTTTCAGCCACTTTTCCTCGATGCGCCTGCGATGCTCCTCGGAAAGCACCTCCGAATCGTAGATCAGCTCGTAAGCTGCGACCGCATGGAGAATGTACGTCGCCTCGTCCAGCGTCTGCCACATCAGTCGCGGCGGCTTTCGCCCCTGAACGTACTTGCCGTAATAGTCCGCGAACGGAAGCAGCATTTTGCCCGCTGCCCGTGCGAACTTCCGGTCGCGCTCGATGGCGTAAACGGTAGCCAGGTCCCTCGCCCCGTCCACGATTCGCCGAAGCGTAATCGCCCGCCAGTAGGCATCCAACTTTTCCCCGCGAACGTAGTGCTCCCCCGCCGGGCAGTAATGCTCGTGCGGTTTCTGCTCATTGTATCTCAAAAAAAACCCGTGCTCCGGGCAGAAATAGTCGTGATACCACCCGGTCGGTCCCTCCGGAAAATCCAGACGCTTGTTCAACCATGTCCTCGCGGAGCGCTCGATCGAGTCGTAACTCCTTCTCGCCCAATCATAGTTCACGATTCGCTTCCTCGCTGTCTTGATCTGCCCCTCCGTCAAAAAGACCATCGGCCGAGACCCGTGGGCCCCGCCCAGTAACGCAAAAAGAAATATCCCGATAACAACCTTCCCGACGAGTCTCCGAGTAGCCGCCATTATTTTTCTCCTCTCTGTCAAAGGTGTGGTTGCCTTGTCTGCCTGGGGTCGCTTCGGCGTTGCCTGTGCCGTGGCATAAGCAGCTCCCTGATGGTTCAGCCATTGCCAGAGGCGTCCTCACGCCTTGCATCTTCTCTGGCACACCCGCGCCCTCCGCGACACGAATATCTTCGCACTGCGGCGCCCGGGCACGCATGCAGGATTGGCGAATGTCTACAATTCTCGCATGTCGCGCGAGTGCACGCCTACAGAAAAATCATTGGTAGTCTTGAATTTGCCGACCGCGTGTCGGGATCAGGGAGACCATTCAGAGGGGTGGTTAACGAAAAAGGCCGGCGGCTTTCATCTCCTTGAGCTTTGAGTAGAGGGTGCTTTCGGCAATGCCGAGGAGACGTGCTGCTTGCCTGCGGTTGCCGCCGGTCTCGCGGAGGGCGGCGATGATTGCCTCCCGCTGGAGCTGGCGGAGGGGTTTTGCCCTCACGAGTTCTTGGTTGAGGCCCTCGGCTGTCGCGATAGGTTCCCTTCGTGTGATCCTGACAGGGAGGTCTGCGAGATCTATGACGGGGGAGGAGCTGAGAGCGACAACCTGCTCTACGCAGTTTTCGAGTTCGCGGACGTTGCCGGGCCAATCGTACACCATAAGAGCCGCGAGAGCTTTCTCGCTGATTGTTCGCGGGGGTTCCTTGCCGGCGCTGAAGATGCGGATGAAATGTTGCGCAAGGGCTGGGATGTCTTCCTTGCGGTAACGAAGGGGCGGGATGGTGATTGGTATGACGTTGAGGCGATAGAAAAGGTCTTCTCTGAATGTTCCTTTTTTGGTCTCTGCCTCGAGGTCTCGCTGTGTGGCGGCGATGATCCTGGCATGGAACTTGACGGTTCTGGTCCGGCCCACAGGCTTCATTTCCCTTTCCTGGATGGCTCTCAGA
>JABMQX010000392.1 GCA_013203085.1 bacterium
CGCCGTGTAGTGCTTTGTGCTTCGAGAATAGCCGCGCGCGTACCATTCATAGACGATCCGGTCGTTGCGGACAATGAGAAGCGTCTTTGTTCCTCTTTGCTCCAGAACCTTTCGCATCGCCTCCAACTTCCGGGACGACATGCCCTGGCTCTGCGGCGAAGCCGTTCTCCACCGCCATATCTCCGAACCTATGACAGAAGCCGGAAGCAACAAAACGAGAAGGCACAGGATTTCTCCGGCGAAAAGCCAGCTCCGCCGTCGGAAAAGCCTGTCGTTCCGTTTCACTTCTCTCTCCTTCAAACCGGGCTATTATTCACGAGCCTTAAGAAGCTCACACTTGCTTTCCGCGTCCCCTGCGTGCTCTGCCGTGCAATGAATGCGCCGGGTCAGCGTCTGGCCTTGATGTGGCCCGCGATGTCCCAGGCGAATGGAGGGGATTTGAGGGGCACCGGCCTTCCTTCACTCGTAACTCGCTGGTTCGGCTCGTACCTTCCCTTATCGGGGTGATACCATCGCAAGTCATACCTTCCTTTCACCAGATTGATAGTAATCTGCTCGGGCCTTTTCTCGGCGCTCCGCTTCCGACGCAGCAAGTAGATGGCGTATTCCTTCCCAGCTTCCGAAAGACAGAATGCCGGAATATCCGCCTTCACATCGGCGTGTCGAACGTCGAGCCTCCAGAACCGGACGTCGTCAACGAACTTTTGGAGATTCAGGACGAAATCGGAAGTCTCCTCGTAGTTTCTTCGCGCATCCCGGTAGTGCCCTTTTACACGGTGATACCGAGCACCGGCGCACCCGGTAATGAACTTGATCCAGAGGTTGTCGCGGGTCTGGCTGTCATCACTCCGTATGCCAAGTCCTGACGAATAGACGGGCTTCCGGTATTTCAGGAGGCGAGCGATGATCGGCGGCTGCCTGAGCGGGGACACCCGCAGGGTCACCTGAGCATCGAAAACATCGAACTCTTTTTCCTCCAGCACATATTGCGGCGACATGTTAGTTACAAGAAGTCGTACGCCCTTTTTCCGCCCGAAGGCGTGGATGCGTCTCGCCCAGTGCAGAGACCATTCGCGCGGCGAAGGGTCCTCATTTCCGAGACTGTAAATGATGTTGCCGAACTGCCAGGTCTCTTCGAGAAGCTTGTCAACCAGGCGCTGCTGGTGTTCGAGGACGACCGGCCGCTTCTGGTGGGAGGGCAACGTCCAGAAGAATTGTCGAGAGCCATCCCTTGTGGTGATAGCTCTGCCGTCGTAGTTAACATTATTGTCCGGGTTGAAAGGATGCATGGGCCATCGCCCATCCCATCCTTTGACGGCCGGATGATCGAAGATTTCCAGGTTGACGATGACATCGCGTTTCTGGCATTCGCTCAGAAAACCACGAAGCCGCTTCCAGTACGCCGGATTCCACTTCGTCAAGTCGTAGCGTTTCTCGTCAACTTTTTGATACGGCAGTTCACCGCCTTCTCGGCCGTGCCCGGGCCAGAAGAGCGTGAGGCGAACGAGGTTTCCTTTATGAGCGGCGAGATTCTCGATGTCGTGTCTGTAATCGTATTGGGATGCGCTGTCGTCCTTGTAATCGCGGGCTAGTCCAGGAGGGGGCGCGGAGATTGCTGTCCAGCCCCACGTCTTGCCCGCGAGGAACACGTGCTTGCCCTTGTACTTGAAGTACCTGGGATTTTCCTCAGAAACGCGAAGCCGATCCTGGGGAGAAAGCGTTGCGTCCTCCACCAGGAAGAACGCGGTTGACAGAATTACCGCCGCCAGCAAGCCGAGCGTTACTAACGTCCAGTGATACGTTCTTCGCACCATCCTATGTGCCTCTCTTTCTCTCTCTTCATTTCCCGGAGAGTCGTCGTACGTCGCTTTCCTCCGCTCATCGGGTGTTCGCGCCTCTCGATAGGCTCAAGGCAAGGACCGCTATCACGATGGCGGATGGTGCCAGGCTGCGAGGGGCGTGTCAAGCCGCAGATAAGTGGGCGCGTCGCCCGCTGGGTGTACGGCATAGTCACGCGGCGCAGTGATGCGCCCTGTCCCGGACTGGTCCCGGAAGAGCAAACAAGAGTATGGTGGGCAATAGAGGACTCGAACCTCTGACCTCTTGGGTGTGATCCAAGCGCTCTAACCAACTGAGCTAATTGCCCACCACAATATGCAAACGCCGGAACGCGACGTGTTGATTCTCCGACGCCAACGGCTTTCATCTCAAGCCCGCGGGGAGTCTCCGTCGGGAATCATGGCTCGACGCTCTTCACTTCCGCCTGCGCTTGACCCAGCACGCCGTCTGCGAGAACGATATGCCCGATCTCCCGCCAGTCCTTCCCGAGCATATCGCAGCCGACTCTGTCCGCAGCCACCGGATCGAAGCTGCCGATGAGATTGCCGACAGGAGGGTCGCATTTCGGACCCCACAGGTGTGCCGTCGCCATTCCGACGGCAGCGTCAATGAGCGTCAGATCCGCTTTTCTGAATTTGTTCAGCTCAAGTATAGCTCGATCGAGGTTCTTATGCAATCCCCACTTTTTGTAATGTCCGCCCGCGCCGTAATACCTCTCCGGCGCCGCCCCAATCATATTCTTCATTCCCAGTGTTACCCCGGACATTGAGTGGGCTTTGAGGACAGGGATCGAGACCACGTAGGAGTCCCGCAGGACTTCCGGCATGTGAAACGTGCTGAGGAAAAGGTTGGATGGGTCGGTCAGGGTGACGGTCTTCGCCGCATTCAAATCCAACAGCTCCACCCCGTACTCCTTCTCGAGTCGCTTGTACCCCAATGCCACGAAACATTCCGACGTCTCGCATCCGCCGGAGCCATCCGCAACGATGATCTTACCGCGAGTAACCTCCTTGCAATAGGCAATCACCGCCTCCACGCACTTGACGTCGGTGGTCACAGGGGCCGGACGTGCCTCAATGAGGTTAGGTTTAAGCACGATGCGATCTTGCTGTGCCAGAACCTTATCCGCGCCGAGTGCGTCCAAAACCCGTGGCACAGTCTCCGCGTATGTGGTCAATTCTGCGACCACCACCATCGGCCTCTCCCGGATAGCTGGCTTCCGGTCACCCGTCGTTGTTTTTGTATTCTGCTGCTTTTCAATCCGTCTCACAGTTCCCTCCGGTGCGTGAGCAACCTCTGTTTTCGGTATGGCATCCATCGCTTGCGGTGTCAATTCCACTCGGCGAAAAAAAGGCGAAAATATTGCTTGACAGTTGAACGCGGGAAACCTAAATTACTTTACGAATTTCACGAATGTCGTGTCAAACGAACGTTCAAGGAACAATGGTCTCATCGAAAGGAGAAACAGAATGAGTGTGAAGAATGCCTTCGGTTCTCGCGTTGTCTTTGCGGCCCTGGCTCTCACAATCCTCGCCCCATGCGTGATTGCCGAAACGCTATACGTGGACAGCCGGAACGGCAACGACGCCAATCCCGGCATGAAAGAAAAACCATTCCGCACGATAGGCCGAGCGGCAGAATTGCTCAAGGCCAAAGCAGGGGAAGGCCCGACTACAATTGAGGTGGCGCCGGGGATCTATAACCTTACCGAGTCCGTGGTCTTTGAGAGTGCGCGCCGCTACACGGCAAAAGACCGGTTGGCAATAGAAGCGTCTATCCTCCC
>JABMQX010000393.1 GCA_013203085.1 bacterium
GCCAGTTTTTACGCCGCCCAGAGCATGGACGCGGAGGAGAATTTCAAAACGATCACTTTCCATCCGGCTTTAGAGTTCTATTTCAAGGCGGGCGGCGCTTCCGTCGAGTTCGATGCGAAACCGGGGGAGATGACCTTCGCGCGGCTCGGGCTTTGGGACGAGAAGCCCTATATGGTGATCGTGCATGGAGAAAGCGCCGACCTCCCCGCCGAGGAGAGAGAAAGATTGAAGAACCTGACAGACCCGACATGGCCCCATGTGTACGCGAGACTGGACTGCTCGTTCGAGGAATTCCTGAGCGTTTTCCCCGCGAACCACGCACAGGGCGTCCCGGGGGACCGTGTCCGAGCACTTGTCAACCTCTGCGAAATCGCCGGCATCAAGCCCATCGTCCTCGGCCCGAGAGGAAAAGACAGAATCTCCCCGATATGGGAGAGGGTATAAGGCTCGCCGGTCGAAAAAGCAATTGATGCGTGCCCGTCGAATGTGGTTACATTGTAATCACGACAGGAGGCACATTCACCATGAAATCCAGAATAGTAAAAATCGGTAACTCCCAGGGGATTCGAATCCCGAAGCCTCTCATTGAGCAAACGGGACTTGGCGAGGAAGTCGAAATTCAAGTTGAAAAAAACCGTCTTATCATCGGGCCGGCAGCCCGTCCTCGCGAGGGGTGGGATGCAGCCTTTCAGAAGATGGAAAACGCAGGCGACGATGCCATGCTCGATGGCGATGTACATGTTCCGACCTCGTGGGAGGGGACGGAGTGGGAATGGTGATAAACCGTTTTGAGGTTCATCTGGTCAATCTTGACGCGACGGTGGGCCGCGAGATCAAAAAGACAAGGCCATGCCTGGTCATTTCTCCTGACGAAATGAATCACCATATTCGTACGGTCATCGTGGCTCCAATGACGACGAAGGGACGAAGGTATCCCACGAGGGTTCCATGCAGACTCAAAGGCAAGTCGGGCCAGATTGTTCTGGACCAAGTTCGGACTGTCAATTCGGTACGTCTCGCAAAAAAGTTGGGGAGAATAAGCCGGAGAACGGCATCGAACGTGCTCGCGGTTCTCCAAGAAACGTTCGCCGAAAAGACTTGACAATACCACCTTATTTTTGTAGAGCGGGTCCGCAGGACATAACAAGAACAAGGAGTGTCACACTCACGATGTTTTGGCTATCAGCGCCGAGAATTCTACGCGCAGGCGTGTTCGCTACAAGGTCTTGACAAATGTGCCCACGCAATCTCGAGAAGGTTACACAGCCGATGAAGGCACCGCTGGAGGGGATCGCTACACGGCTTCTTCACGGAGAACTACAAGACGAGCTCATGGAATTCCCGAAGAAATTCCCCCGCTCTCCCCTGAGATACCCTGGCGGAAAAACTCGTGCGATCAAATCCATATACTCTTGCATCCCCCAAAACGAAACGAAGCTTTGTTCTCCATTCCTGGGTGGAGCCTCCATCGAGCTTGCATGTACAACGAGGATGAAGGTGTACGGTGCAGATATTTTTGAGCCACTTATTGCGTTTTGGCGCGTTCTACTGACGAATGCCGAACTACTTGCCAGACGTGTCGAACGCTATTACCCGCTTTCAAGAACTAAGTTCTATAACCTTCAGAAGCGCTATACCCATCTGAGTGATGAAGTCGAACGCGCTGCCGCGTTCTTTGTATTGAACCGCTCATCATTTTCCGGCACTACACTATCAGGCGGGATGTCCCCGGACCACCCGCGTTTCAACCCGCCTGCAATAGAGCGCTTACGTTCCTTCAGAGCCAATAACTTTGAAGTGGAATGCGCCGATTTCCGCGACGTTATACCGAAACACGGCGATGCCTTCTTGTATCTCGATCCTCCCTACATGAACGCTCAAGCACTTTACGGGCTGAAGGGAGACACACACAAGGGCTTCGACCATAGGGCACTTGCCGAATTACTCCACAAGCGAGACCGCTGGATTATGTCGTACAATGACTGCGATGAGATCAGGGAGCTTTACCAGAACAACCCTATCCTGTCGCTTGAATGGATCTATGGCATGTCGAAGAACAAAGAATCGAACGAGGTTTTGGTGCTAAGCCGGGATTTGGCTGCATGAGGTTATCGCAGAACGAGACGGGACGCGCTTTTGAGTATGGCGTTGCCCTAAGCCTCTCCAAGTACCTACCAGCTCCTATCCAAGATGGAGTCCAGATACGAAGGGCGAAACGATGTTTTGAGGTTTGCGATGAAACTGAGCAACACAACATCCTCAGGGCTTCAAGCGAAGTTACTGCATTCTTAGCAGCGCACGACGTTCGCTTATCAGAAACTGGCTGTTCCATCAGGCTCCAATCCGATCAACTTGGACGGCAGGGCGATGTGCGGGACATTATCGTTCACAACGCTAAGCTCAATGAAGAAATCGGAATCTCCGCTAAGAATCGTCACCTGGCCGTAAAGCACTCGCGGCTTTCTGAACGGATTGACTTTGGATTTGATTGGTTAGGTATTCATTGCTCACAGAATTATTTCGATAAAGTCACCCCTATATTCAGAGAACTTCGTAGCCGGAAACGAAGGGGCGAAAAATGGAGGGACATACCGAATAAGAGACAACTGTACTATATGCCAGTTCTGCAGGCATTTCGTACCGAAATCCAACTACTCTCTCGCCACGAACCCCGTAAAGTCCCAAGGGCGTTACTACAATACCTTCTTGGCAAATTCGACTACTATAAAGTGATCAAAGAGAACGGTGCAGTATCCATCATGTCGTTCAACATCAACGGCACGCTTAAATGGGGAAGCCGATTGCCATTTCCAACGCGAATCATTGAAATATCGCAGAAGCCCAAATCCGATACTACGCTGGTTATGGCGTTCGATCAAGGCTGGCAAATCTCTTTTCGCATCCACAATGCAAGTACGATGGTGGAACCCTCACTCAAGTTCGATATTAACATTGTTGGATTGCCCCACACCATGTCAAGACACGTTATTGAATATCGTGGCTAACAAGGGCGCCCCTTAGAATCTTTGTTCGTGACTTCTTTGCGCTTTGCGAAGAAGATTTACGACAAGTGTGTTAGAATATGCATAGCGTCAGAGCGAAACCGCAATAAAAGTGGCCATGTTTTGACATGGCCGGCGGAGGAACAGATGGCGTCTTCCGTTTCGTACTGGACGCCAAGTGGAGGCTTTGACGCACGGTACAAGGTCTGCCCGTAATAATGTGCACGAAGCAGAAGCGGAGCGTGCTGAACCCCTCTTGACGGGCAAACGAGCAAGGCGCGAGATCTATCCCACCGAGTGGGGCGACGCATCTGTCTGCGCACTCACCACCTTTGGTTGCGGCTGCAAGCCGCCTTAGGGAGAATGGACAATGAAAATGCCGAAGTTTATCACCGTCATCACTTTTGCGATGGTTTCGTTCGCCGCCGCAGTCGCTGGCGAGCCGAAGGATGATAACGATTCGCCAGCGGCAGGAAAAGACGAGACGCCTTTTACGCTGACGCCGGATGAACATGGGATGGTTCTCAGGACGCCAGAGGGCCGGACCGTTTTTCGCTACATGACCAAGAAACCTGCTGACACCGCGTTGACGGCCAATAGCGTCTGCTGCCTCTACCCGCTGAACACGCCATCCGGAGAACGGGTGGTTGACTTCGCGCCGAGCGACCATCGTCATCACCGCGGGGTCTTTCTCGCCTGGCATTCGATGAGGGGCAAAGAGAAAGCCGACTTCTGGGGTTGGGGCTCCTGGGCACCGACGGAAGGACGTGTCATCAAGAATCGAAGCGTCAAGTTGCTCGAAGCAGATTCCGGCCACGCCACGCTGGAAATCCGCAACGACTGGTTGGTCGAAGGCGAGGTGATGATTGGCGAACTGCTGAAGACTGCCGCTCGCAAGGCAAAAGGGGCCTACGTGATCGACCTGGATTATCAGCTAAGGCCGGCCGTTGACGTGACGCTGGATCAGACCGCCTTCGGCGGATTCTGCGTGAAGGCGAGGAAAGACGGTAAGGGGGTATATACGAGTCC
>JABMQX010000394.1 GCA_013203085.1 bacterium
ACGTGGTGAAAGGCCGCGAGCTTTTTTGGAAAATCGCCCCCATGATGGGCATCGCTTTCTGGCTGGGACTCTTTTGGCGCCGGACGACGGTCGCCGGGGCATGGGCCTCGACCGTGGCTGCATTTGCGGCGTGGTGGCTCACGACTCAGCGTTTCTTTATCTCCCTCGTTCGGAATTGCTCGCTGTCCGAGCCGCTGCGTTTCGTCGTGGTAAAAAACAATGCGCCGGAAATTTACCTCCCGTGGCAGATGATCTTTTATCTCACGGTTGGATTGGCTGCCGGAATTTTGGTCAGCTTGTTCACCAAACGTGTCGCCGAGGAAAAACTGGATAACTTTTAGGCCCTCACTCGGACGCCCATCGCGCCCGGCGAGGAAATTCCTTCGCCCTGCTCTCTGCCGAAAAACGCAGTCGTACCTCCACCGCGCAACCTTTTCCCGAACAGCGATCTTGAGATTCGGATTCCCACTCGCCGCTCGGTCATCGGGTTTGCAGTCGGGTGGCTTTGCGTCGCAGCCATCATTGCCGTTTTCGTAATCATCTCAAAAGCATAACGAAGTCCACTGTTTTCGCTGATTGTGGCGGTGGGCTCGCTAATTGCGCCGTCTCCTCGCCGAGTCTGCCGTTTTTTCCTCTTCACTCTTCCTCTCTGCGACTCCGTGTCATCTTTCCCGTGAACACTTCGCTCCTCGAGGTCTCTGGTGCCGTGTCCCTTTGCCGCCCAAACGCAGCCACACCCGATTCCGCTGAATCGCTTGTCTCACGTGGGCGTGGCGTGTTAAGCTCCTGTGTGGAGAGCCTTGAGACCTTCCCGGACATGAATGAGGCGTGTTTGGGGAACTGGTAGCAGGGCACGTGATTTTTCTCCTCTTGAGTGTCTGTGCGCTCGCGAGCGATTGGAGGACTACTCTCGCAAAGAAAATATGGCCCACCGAGATCAGTGGGTCCGATTGAGGCAATTGACGGCATGGTCGGGCAAAAGTTGCCGGTCTCCATGAAAGGAACGCGTGCAAAATGTATCGAAAGGTTGATGAGCAGGCTATCGAGTTTCTGAAGGAAGTCTTCGCGGCGGACGACGTGCTCCTTGACCCCGAAATGATGGAGAAATACTCCCACGACGAGGTTCCTGGACTCAGAGCCGAACCGGAAGCAGTCGTTCGGGCGACGAACGCGGAGCAGGTCTCGAAGTTGATGGAGTTCGCCAACGAGCAAATGATACCGGTAACGCCTCGTGGGGCAGGATATGGCCTTTCGGGCGGGGCCGTGCCCGCCCACGGCGGAATCGTGCTGTCGCTGGAGAGGATGAACAGAATCCTGGAGATTGATAAGAAGAACCTGATGGTGACGGTGGAGCCGGGGGTGATCACGGAGAAAATCCACCAAGCGGTCGAGGCGGAGGGGCTGTTCTACCCCCCGGACCCGGCGAGCCTGGATTCCTGCACCATCGGCGGGAATGTCGCCGAATGCGCCGGCGGCCCACGGGCCGTGAAATACGGAGTCACGAAGGATTACGTGTGCGGCCTCGAGGTCGTTTTACCATCAGGGGAAATCGTCCACACGGGAGGAAAGCTGGTCAAGGACGTTACCGGCTACGACTTGCGTGGGCTGATGGTTGGATCGGAAGGGACACTGGGAATTGTGACCAAAATCATCCTGCGGCTGATTCCTCTGCCGAAGGTCACGATTGACTTGCTTGTAGCTTTCAACGAGTTTCAATCGGCGGCGGATACGGTGTCGGCGATTATCGAGCGGCAGATTTTGCCCACTGCGCTTGAGTTTATGGGGCAGGACTGCTTGCGGGCATGTGAGGCGTACCTCAAAAAGGAACTGCCGTTTCGGGAGGCGGAAGCTCTCCTTCTCATCAAGCTCGACGGGAATCGTAAGGAGGACGTCGAGGCGATGGCCGAGGTCATTGGAGAAGTATGCCTCGAACACGAAGCCATTGACGTTCTCATGGCGGACAACCGCCCGGACCAGGACAGGCTTTGGGAGGCGCGCCGAGCTATCATTGACGCCCTCAAGATGAGAAGCCCCGTCAACCACATGGAGGATGTCGTGGTGCCTCGGGGGCGTATCGGAGAATTCCTGGCGGAGATGAAGAAGCTCGAAGAAGAATACCAGTATCCCATCGTCTGCTTCGGGCATTCCGGCGACGGCAACGTTCATGTGAACGTCCTCAAGGAGGATCGTCCCGAAGATGTCTGGCTGAAAACCGTCCCCCAAATCAGCGGGAGGATATTCGACATCGCCCTGTCGCTCGGCGGCCAAATCACCGGTGAACACGGCGTCGGCCTGACCAGAAAAAACTCCCTTGAAAAAGCTGTTGGGCCCGTGGCGCTGCGCCTCATCCGCGACATCAAACACGTCTTCGACCCCAACAACATCCTCAATCCGGGGAAGATACTGCCGTAGTCACGGCGGTCTTAGCCATCGGTACGTCAGTAGAGTTCTCCAACCCAAGCCCCATCCGCGCCGCCGCAGTAGACGCCACCCATTTCTGCGATGGTTGTAACGCGAGGCGAACGGAGACCGTGCTCCCGGGAGGAGCGGATCAGCGTGGGACGGTCTCTTCGGCAACAGGACTGCCCTTATCCAGAGCCTCCGCCGCGGCGCGCCGAACTGTCGAGTATTCATCCTCAAGCAG
>JABMQX010000395.1 GCA_013203085.1 bacterium
CCAGGCCGGGGCAACTCACAATGAGCACATTACGTCAGGTCTTGCTCTTTCTCGCAATACTTGTTGCGGTCGCGATCCTGCTATGGCGTCTTGAAAAAAGAGGCAAAGCGAATCGAATCGAGCATGCTTTTGCGGGAAGAACGCCCATGGATGAACAGACGTTCTATGAGAAGTATTTCAAGGCGCAGGGAATTCCAGTCGAGGTTGTTGTTGGGGTCCGGCGAATTCTGGAGGAATGCCTGGAGGCGGACTTCTCGCGTCTCACCGATGAAGATGATTTTTCAAAAGACCTGAGATTCTTCTGGGATTACGATTCCATGGCGGCTGTTATGGTGATCACGGATCTGGAAAAGGAGTTCGCCATCGAGCTTTCCGATGACGATACGCGGGACATCACAACGGTTCGGCAGATGATCGAAAAGGTCTGGGAGAAGGTAAGAGAGAAGAGGGTCTGACTGGACGCTGACGTACTCCCCCATTTGCGCCAAGCCAAAAATGAGAGGAAACCCGATGCCGGTTTCATGGGAAAAGTGCCAAGTTTGCCGAAGCATTAGAGCTGTATAATCATAAACTATGTGCCGATCTTGCGAGACAGAGGGAGGTCAATGATGAGCTTGGAAAAGGTCAAAGCACTCATGAGGGAAGTCGGATGGGGAGCTCTTGCGACGACGGACGGTGAAAAGGTCGGCGTTCGGCCTATGGGCGGTTGGGCATGGATAGACAATGAACTGTGGTGCGCAACCGGAAACTCAAGCGATAAGATCACACAGCTCAGGAAAGTCCCCTACGCCGAATACTGCTTCTGCAGCACTGAAGGCAAGCACGTCCGGATTGCCGGTCCTTGCACAATAAGTGAAGATAATGATGACAAGCTGAAACTGTATGACGCGGTCCCCGCTCTCAAGGATCATATTGAGGATCCAGCGTCACCCGAGTACGTCGTCATACGGTTGAGGCCGGAACGTATACGGCTGATGTCAACACCCGAAATGACATACGAGGAAATCGAAATGGGATAGGCGTCCAGAGTGTGGGTCCCGCGCGGCTGACACAGACTACTCGTTTGGTGTCCGCTGAACCGGACAACTCGCTGAACTGGACCCGGGATAAGGCGGGTACCGATGCGGGTTCTGTTGCGGTGCAGGCCACTGCTCTGGCCTCGCTTATGAGGAGAAAACTGCCGGGCGTGCGTCCGATTTGCTCTCGATGAAGTGCCGTATTTCCCCAAGTATTCAGTCCGTATAATCATAAGTCAAGCTATGTGTTTGGCAGTGTGGAAAATAAGGAAGGAGAGAATAAGTGGAAGCAAAAGAAGAGGAACTGGAACGAATCTGCCTTAACTGTAGTTGTTTTTTGCCGGCGAGTGCGGATGAGCTAACAGAATTCGGCCTCTGCTTGAATGATGAAGCATTTGAACCATTTATTGATGAACTCCTGGGTAAGTCCAATTATGATTGCTGCAAGGACTTGATCGAGCGCAAGAAATTTCTTGGGGATTGCGAAGCCTGCCCTGATTTTGACTTAGGGAAGCGTATTGAAATTGATGAAAACAGTGAGTTTGGACGTGCAATTCTATCTGCTCTCGAGAAGGGGCCGCTCGATCTTAAAACGTTCGAAAGACTGATTCTCGAGGAAGAAGTTCGGCGTATTGACTTCATGACCTTGCCGATAGATGAGCATGCCAAACAATTGAGAAGTCCAAAGCGAGAAGAACAAGACGCAGCCATAAAAAGTCTCGCTGCTCTGGCTAAGCTCGAAAATAAGGCAGCTTTTGAAGAGTTGTTCAACTATCTGCAGCAATTACCTCCTCCAACTACAATAGAGGAAGTCCACTTCAAAATAGACCTCTTAAGGCATTTCGAGTATTTAGAGTTCAGACCATTACTAACACAATTCCTACTCGACGAGTTGTATAATACGCCGTCAAATCTCACCACGAGGCAATGGATTTCAGCCATTTTGGAGTTCCTCAGGCGTTGTCCCGAGGAAGATGTTCGTGAACCTCTGGAAAAGATGATAAGCGAGAAGCGATTTTCCTATAGACTGAAAAAGAAGGTTGAGTATCTTTTGTACGAGTTAGAGTACGGTATATAGCCTAACTGGGCAATGCAGTTTACGAAAACCGCCGTGCTTTCTTTCAGTTTTGGCGGGGCAAAGTTAAGATTGACTTCTCGTTCAGTCTCTGTGTACTTATTGCGGCAACTGATTGTCCAAGGGACGAGTCGGCTCGATGGGAAGAAAGGATATTCGTAGCATGAAACGCCTTTTGACAGTTTTGCTTTTGTGTACGCTGCCTCTTTCTGCTTCTGCTGTTTCTGAGTTTGAGATGGTTTTGAATTCCTATGGAAAGCTCAGGACCGCAGCGGGGAAGGGGCTGATACGAAGCAAGGGGGTCAACGGTTGGACCGAAGCCATGGAGGGTGGAGATGCCGTTGACGCAGAGTTGTCTCGTCCCCATATAACCATGGCCGATCGAGAAGGTAATTTCTACATCGCGGACAAGGATGGCCATGCCGTCCGAAAGGTCACACCGGACGGAACGATCCACACCATCGCCGGAACGGGCGAGGCTGGGTTTAATGGCGATGGCATCGGAGTGGAAACACAGCTCGATCAACCCAACGGCCTTTACACTTTTCCTGACGGGACCACCTATATCCTGGACCTCGGAAACAGCAGAATACGAAAACTGAGCGTCGCAGGAAGCCTCACGACAATTGTTCAGGACGCGGGTGGAATCGTCCTGGGAAGAGGATTGTGGGTGAGCGCCGATGAAACGTTGATTTACTACGCTTCTGGCGAGGTCATCAAGAAATGGACTCCGACAGAAGGCCTGACGACCTATGCAACCGGCTTCGATGGTCTTGCGAATATTGATGTGGATCCCTTCTTCTGGACCCTTCCTGTCGGGAACTTAGTCGTCACGGATAGAGGTGCAAACAGAGTCTATCGAATCTTTCCCGATGGGAGCAAGGTAGCCCTCGCGGGAAATGGTCAAACCACAGGCGGCGGTGACGGCCAGAAGGCACTGGAAACGGCACTGCATGGGGTCCGAGGAGTTTACTTCGCCCCCAACGGCGGCTACTATCTTGCGACCCATGAAGGCGGGCAAGTC
Organism: bacterium; assembly: GCA_013203085.1. Classification (GTDB taxonomy): domain Bacteria; phylum Auribacterota; class JABMQX01; order JABMQX01; family JABMQX01; genus JABMQX01. Next base: position 3,116 of record JABMQX010000395.1, read on the forward strand.
TGGTACGTGGACACAAACGGATATATTCATCTGCTGATTGACGGTGATACGAGTCATACGCACGCTGGCGACGGAGAAGACCTCAAAACACCAGGGCGCAAGATCAGTGAGCCGCGAGCAGTGACTCTCTCGCCGAACGGCGACCTGATTGTCACTGAAAACGACTACGGCTACGTTCGCGTTGTGGAGAGGATACTTACGGTGCTCGATGTAACAGCAGATGCGGAAAAAGGCTTCACCCTCACATGGTCGAGCCTGACGGGAACGAACTACGAGATCCAGCTGAAGGATGATCTAAGCGAAACTACCTGGCGGGATTTGGGAGAAATCCCAGCGAGAAGCGGAGACATCGTCACCTTCTTCACGGACGCCGCCGCAGGCAAGATGAAAGGATTCTATCGGGTTGGAGTCGTGGAATGATGCGAGAATAGTGGGCAAACGAGCGAATCTACCCGGTAATCGTTGCTCGCCGCTTAATGATTGCAGGAGATGCAAACCGTTATCTGACATGTTTCCCGGATTGTTACAACTACGGAACGAAAGGCGACCAAATGGCGGTTTCTAAGGAATTCTCAGAACGGTTGAAAGCGCTGCCGGAATACCTCTTTCTGGAGATTGACCGAGCCAAACGAGAGGTGCAGGCGAGCGGGGCGGACGTGATTGACCTGGGCATCGTTGATCCCGATAAGCCAACCCCCGATGAAATCATCCGCGCTCTGCAGGAGGCAGCCCAAGATCCGGCGAATCATCAGTACGCCACGAACTACGGAATGATCGAGTTCCGCCAGCGTATCGCTGCCTGGTTCTCAAACAGGTTCGGCGTCGAGCTTGACCCAGAGACGGAGGTTCTGCCCGTTCTCGGTTCTAAGGAGGGGATTGGCCACATCCATCTGGCTTTCATCAATCCTGGCGATGTCGTTCTCGTGCCCGATCCGGGTTATCCTGTGTATCGTTCCGGCACCATTATTGCCGGTGGCGAAGCCTATCAGATGCCGCTGCTCGAGGAGAATGCTTTCCTGCCATCGCTGGACAAGATACCTCCGGAAATAGCCGGCCGGGCGCGATTGATGTTCATCAATTACCCGAACAATCCCACAGCGGCAGTCGCTCCCGCAGAGTTTTTCCGTGAGGTTGTCCGGTTCGCCGAGGAAAACGATGTGATTGTCTGCCACGATGCTGCTTACGCCGAGATGACGTATGATGGGTACACGGCGGCGAGCTTCTTGTCCGTCGAAGGCGCTAAAGAGGTTGGAATCGAATTCCATTCACTCTCCAAGACGTTTAACATGACCGGATGGAGGATCGCCTTCGCCGTCGGCAATGCGAAAATCCTCGCAGGGCTGGCAAAAGTCAAATCCAACGTTGACTCCGGAATGTTTCAAGCCCTTCAGGAGGCGGGAATAGCTGCCCTGACGCAGGATCTTTCCGAGTTCAGAGCCGGCCAAATGGCGATCTATCAGCGGAGAAGAGACTTACTATGCGATGGGCTGAATGCAATGGGCTGGCGGGTGGAAAAGCCGCGAGGCGGCTTGTGCGTCTGGGTGCGTGTGCCCCACAATCTCGGCTCTTCTGCGGCGGCCCTCGACCTTCTCCGAAAAGCCGGCGTAGTGGTGGCCCCCGGCGTCGGATTCGGAAAGCACGGCGAGGGCTACGTCCGCTTCTCGCTGGCGAACTCCGAGGACAGAATCGAGCAGGCAGTCAAAAGAATCGCACCGGTCTATTCGGAATGGATGAGAAAACAAAGCTGACCGCCGACGAGTATCCGATTAGTGCTGCCGCACCACCGGCACTCCTCGCCTACATTGCCCTGGGCGCCAACCTGGGCGATAGAGAGCAAAACCTGAAGGCGGCTATTGAGAAAATCGGCGAAATCTCCGGTGTGCGGGTAACGAAAGTTTCCGCGTTCTTCGAGACCGAGCCAGTCGGAGGACCCCCTCAGGGGATGTACCTCAATGCGGCGGTTGAGATTGATTGTACTATCCCCGCGGGTCAGCTTCTGCGTGAATTGCAGGGGGTCGAAAAAGAGCTCGGTCGAAAAAGACTCGGAAAATGTTTCCCTCGAACGATAGACCTTGATATTCTCCTTTTTGGCAGTGAGGTGATTGATGAAATGGACCTCAAGGTCCCTCACCCGAGGATGCACGACAGAGCTTTTGTGCTCGATCCATTAAATGAAATAGCCCCGAACGCAATTCACCCTATTCTGGGTTTGACCGTTGCCGAGTTGACGCGAATGTATCGGGAACGCCACACGGATAAATGAGGCCGGAA